>USBP01000118.1 GCA_900552985.1 uncultured Oscillospiraceae bacterium | reverse complement strand
GAATCGGGATCTTGCAGATCAAGTGCAGACGGATCTGGATGAAAGCGCCTGGGAAGCGATCCGGGCCGAGCACCCGGACATCTCGTTCCCCGAGGGGATGAATCCGGCCTATGCGGATTTGTACGCTGCGAATCAGGAGATGGTGGGCTGGCTGAAGATCGAAAATACGAAATATATTAACTTCCCCATTGTGCAGGCAGAGGATAACGAGAAGTATCTGGACATTGATTTTTACGGCCGGGAAACAGACTATGGAAATCCTTTTTTGGATTTCCGAAACAATGTCAAAGAGCTGGATCGCAATACCATTGTTTATGGGCACCATATGCGTTCCGGCGATCAGGAGTTTTCGGAGCTGACGGATTATCTGACCATTGAGGGCTTCCAAAAGAGCCCAGTCATTGAGTTTAATACGCTGTATGCAGATTATAAATGGAAGGTTTACGCCGTGTTTTTGACCAATTCTGAGGCGCAACACGACAATGGCTATATTTTTAACTATATTTTTACCAACCTGAGCAGCGATGAAAAATTTATGGAGTATATCGATGAGATCGATCAGCGCAAGCTTTATACAACCGGCGTTGATATTCAGCCGACGGATAAAATCTTAACGCTCTCTACCTGTAATTATGATTGGAGCGAGCAGCGCCTTGTGGTAGTGGCCCGCCTGGTGCGGGAGGGCGAGAGCGAGGCTGTAGACACCAGCCTCGCCGTGAAGAATGAAAACCCGCGCTATCCGCAGATTTATTACGATCAAAAAGGAATCTCCAATCCGTATCGGGATGCCGGGCAATGGAAGCCCTGATGGGGGATAGCATCCGGCTGATTCCACGCATGGAACAGAGATTGACCTTGTGAAAAAGAGGTGTATGGATTGAGCGTGCAGATATTGTCTCTCAATGCCGGCCAGGTGCCTGCCTGCGCTGCCGCGCAGGAAAAAATCCTTGCGCTTTTGCCAGATAAAGAGGCGGAGCTTAAGCGGTGTGATACGGCAAAGCAGCTGTTTTATACTTTATCTGAAACATTAAAATCGGCGCAGACGATCCTGTTGCTTGTGGAGCCGGGCCGTTATCTCTACGCAAAGGAGCAGCTGATGCGGGCGATGGGGCTGTCTGCATCCCAAAGCCCGGAAATCCTTGCGGCGGCACAGCAGAAGGGCGTTTCTCTTCCGGATGGTGAACTCGCCCGCCATGCGGCCATACCGGATCAGGCGTCGGCCTTCCCAACGGAAGATGGGCTATTCTCCGGGTTTATGCTGACGGCCGGGAGGCAGACGATCCTTTTTCTCCCTTTGGATAATCGCCGGATCGACGGAATCTTGCAGGCGGAGGCAGGCGTATTCCTGGATCGCCTGCAGGGTGCGTGTGGGCAGCAGCCTGAGCCGGAAGAGGAAAATCACGCAGCCAGGGCGGAGAAGGCGCAGGGCCCGCTTGTGGAAGAAGAGGATCTTACAGAGCGGGAGCCCGTGCCAGAAAGCCGGAAAACCGCGCGTGAAGCTGCGGCGCTGGCGATTGAGGCGCTCAACGCCAGCGGCACGAGCGTTGCTTTTGCCGCAACGCCGACAGCGGAATTTTTGCAGGAGGCGTCAGAGGGGGTTCCTAACGCCGCCCAAAGGATCATTTACAGCAGTGCCTTTCATGAGCGCGGTGAGGAGCCTGCCAAGCAATACGCCGCAGAGCTTGCCAGGCAGGCGATGCTGGAGGCAGGGGCAACGTTTGGCGCTGCTCTGACCAATGTATACACCGTGAAACAGGAGGGAAGGGAGGAGACCTTCCTGCTCCTTGCGGTGGCAGATGAAAACGGCGCGCAGGTACGGCTGCTCTATGCGCAGCCGGAGGAGCATCCCGGCCTTTTGATTGACGACGGCGTTCGGGCGCTGTATGAGATGGTTGGGCAGAAGGCCCGCGCCTACGGAAGGGAGCCGCTAGAAGAGCAGGAGCGCCCGGCGCATTGGAAAGCCTTTGCGGCGGTTTTAAGCGTACTGCTGACATTGTCCGCTCTGCTCTGTCTGGGAACCGGCCTGTTCCTACGCGGAGGTGAGGCTGGAGCACAGGAAGCGGTACTTTCCGCTGTGAATGCGGCTGCCGTCCAGCAGACCCAGCCGGAAACGCAACCCGATGCCGCCCAGGTGACCAGACAGGATAGCACAGTGCCGCAGGGTACGGCGTCTGTCCCGGACGGCACAGCTCCTTCCACAGAGGAGCCGGCTGCTGAGGATCAGGCTCTGTTGGATGAGGTGGCCCAGGCGATGGAGGAGGAACTTCAGGCAGGCGGGCGTGGGGAGACAGAGCAGGCTGCGGAAACGGAAAAGCCGGAGCGCCCCTCCGCCACTTCTCCTGACGGGACGCAGGAGGATGGCAACGGCGGCACAACCCAGGGTACGCAGCCGCCGGAGACAACGACGCCGCCTGCTACGCAGCCAGCTTCCCCCAGCGGCATGAGTGGGAAATTTGTGTTCACAGTTTATGGCTATGGGCATGGCGTGGGGATGAGCCAGTTTGGCGCCAATGAATTCGCCAAAAGCGGATGGGACTATCAGAAAATCCTACTGCACTATTTCCCCGGCGTAACCATACAGGAAAAAGATAGCCGCTACCCCGCAACACTGGAGGTGGATGGCAAACAGGTCGATACCAAAGTGGTGCTCGCCCGTATCGTGGAAAAAGAGATGGGGGGCTCCTATCAGCTGGAGGCCTTGAAGGCGCAGGCAGTGGCTGCCTATACCTATATCCTGCGGCAAAATCGTGTGACGGGCGTCGCAATTGGCAGCACATATTCCGCACGAGCCATGCAGGCGGTGGAGGCAGTGCTCGGTGAATATATGACCTATAACGGCACGCCGATTTTGGCGACCTTCTTTGCCTGTTCCGCAGGCAAAACAGCGGACGTGCGCACTGTCTGGGGCGGGAGCGGTTATCCGTATTTGCAAGGCGGCTGCACGAGCCCGGGCGATAAAAACCATGCAAGCTATCAGACTACCTATACCATCACCAGCGATGCGTTGGCTGCGCGTGTGAAGGACGCGTTGGGGATTACCCTGACAGGAGACCCCTCCAAATGGCTGAAAATCAAAGCGCACGACACGGCAGTAAGCAGTTCAGTGGGTTATGTCTCCTCCATTCAGGTGGGCTCCAAAACGATCAGTGGGCAAGCCTTCCGGGCGGATGTGATGGGTTATGATATCCGTTCCCATTGCTTTACGGTCACTTATATTCCGGATTAGGCAGCTTTTCATCATATGATATGCCACAATGGCAGAGAGAGCGCCCTGCACCGCTGTGCAGGGCGCTGTTATTTTTTGCTGTGCCGGCGCATGAACGAAACAAAGCCTATTGCAGGGCATCCTTTCCTTTTTGCCCTGTTTTCTTTGTGATCTGAAAAACGGTTCTGTGGAGCATTTGCCGGCCTGTGGCCGTGCTGCGCAGGGGAACAACCATATCCCGCCCCCTTATTTCATCCTATGCTGTCAATGAGCGCTTGCATTTGGGTGACGAGGGTGGAACCGGAACGCTTTCCCATAGAGACAACTTCTTCATTTACACCGGAGATGATGCTGCAAACGTCATTGTCCGGTAAAATATAGCCAACCTGGTCGTTTGTCAGCCCAAATACCAGCATGCGCCTCTCCGGTACGCTCTGCGTCAGCGGAGCGAAGGGCCAGTCTTCCCCGCTCCATGACTGGCTGGCCGAAAGGCAGCCGCCATAGATCAATTCCGGCGCTATTTCGCCTGGGATCAGCAGTACGCAAAGCGTATCCCCAAGCTCCAGATAGCCAATCTCCGTTACAACACTGACGCCCTCTTCCGTTTTGACCGCCACATTGTTGACGGCCTGCCCTTTTGCTGCCAGCACAAGGATTTGGTTATCCACCGGAATGGTGATTTCACGGATACGCAGGTTAAGCAGGGGAGAGAGCTCTGTTTCCTCCGCCGTGTTGATACCACAGAGAATTTCACCCAGGCGGGCGCCATAGGCCTTTGCATTTTCCAACGCTGTATTTCCTTCCCTGTCGGTTGACTGCCGTTGCGCAGTGATGCCAAGCTCTGCCCCCTGGAAGAAAATGAAGTTTGCATCGGCTTTCTGGTTGACGGTTTGCTCCATATAGTATGGGAAATCGGAGCTAATCTCTGTGCTTTGGGTGCCAAAGGTGGTAGGGTGTATGGCGCTATTGACGATCCAGGTTTCCCGGCTGCCGTCCTCCGGGCAAAAGCGCAGGCGCGTCATATAGGGGTCGAACACCTCAGGCTCCCGTTTATCCCGCATATATGCCGACACGTCGGTCTGGGAGACATAGAGAGAGCCGGGTTCCATAGAAGCATAGGCCTGCCTGACTGCCTCTGCGGTGACCTGAAAGAGGTTTTCCATAAACGCAGTGTTTTTACCGTTATAGATAGGAAGATTCCATTGGTATTTGGTAATCAATGCATTTCCAATCAGCATGCGAAGCGGGTCTCCTCCGAGCCCCAACGTGTCGATACAGCTGTGCTGATGAACAGCTGCGACGTTGATTGCGTCAATGCCGTTTTCCTGTGCAAAAGAGGCGAGCCTGGAGCGGATTTCCCGCACATCGGTCAAAGAAATCCCATAGCTGTCCAGTGTAACAAAGGCCTTCACCCCACGGCCGCTGCCATCGCTCAGGCAGATGACGCGCACTGCCTGATCATCCAGAATTTTGGTGACTGGCTCCGCGGGGAAAGAAAAACCGCCCGCGTGGTAGTGCTTGCCATCCGTTTCGCCGCCGGTGAGAAGCGACGCTTTGGCATAGCCAAGGTTCCATTGAGCGCCCTCTGCCGGGGTATCCAGAAACGAGGCGTCTCCTGGGAAGAATTGTGTGGGCTGATATTCCGAGAGCTCCGGCCAGCCGACATCCGGCATAAAATACAGGATGACCCGAAGCAGGAGATCCAGAATCAGATCGACATAATCACATAAAACGCGTTTGAGCATTTCGCCGCAATCCTCTACAGAGGCAGGCCAGTGCAAATGCTCAAGCGGCGCCAGCCACTTGGAGGAAGTATCTAACCCGCCGCCCGTACTGGTGGCGGCCGGGTATCTCAAGCGCTACAGCGATATACAGGAGCTGCTGCATGCAGGGCAGGGGCTCCCGCCGTGCATAGCAAAAGCACAGCCATCAAAATGGATAGCAGGCGCAGAAGCTTTTTTTTCACGGCGATCATCCTTTCTAATTTGAATTTATCAACTCAATATAATTATATCACATGCAGAGGAAGGACACAATAGAAGATTGAAAGAAAAACGCTGGCAATGAGACGGAGGAGATCAGCTGCGCAGGGTAGCTTTGAGAGCCCAAAGGGATTCTTTGCATTGGAAATTGCCGCGGGCCGGTTCCCTTTCCGTTGCTTTTATGATATGCTTATCATGAAAGATATCCTGCGGGGAGGTTTTTTCTGCGGGATGGAGGAACGGCAGGAAAGAAGTGTGGATGGGTTTGAAAAATTCGACGGTGATCGTCACAGTGATTTTATGCGCGGCCATAGCAATTTTTTTGATTTTTATGCTATGGCAGTCGCACAGCGGCACACCGACGCTTCCGGATGATACGGAGGATGCCCAGTCAGAAATCTGGCAGGGGGAGGCGGATTGGGACGGGGGCAATGCAGACGGTAATGGTGCGGAGGCCGGTTCCGGCGGTGCGGCGGG
>USBP01000117.1 GCA_900552985.1 uncultured Oscillospiraceae bacterium | reverse complement strand
GCGCAGCAGAAGACGCGCGGGGAGAAAAGCAAATCGCCTGCCCATCAGCCGGAGAAGGCAGAGCCTGTGAATCGCCAGGCTTCTGATCCACCATCTGGTGGAAAAGAGGCGGCCAGGCCCAAAAACGCCGGAAAAACTTTTCATCCGGGCCGAACAGCTAGAAATGCACAAACGAATGTACCGACGGATCCTGTAAGGGCCCAGCAGGAGGAAGAGCTGGAAAGCTTTGCGGAGGTTTTGGCGGCCCTGAACAGGCGGCGTGAGCGGGAAAAGGCCGCCGGAGAACAGGAACAGAAAGGGGAGGATCAGCCGTGAGTTGGTTTGTGACGCTTGTGGTAACGGCAATGTATTCCCTTTTGCTCCAGAACCTGATTTTTACAGGAGGCTTTGGCACAAGCGAGGCGATCCGTATCTCATCAAAGCCGCGCTATGTGTTGTCTTTTGCCCTGTTTATCGCCGGCTTTTCCATTGCGGCTTCGCTGATTTGCCGCGCATTGGAGTTGATTCCGCAAATTGGCGGTGCGCATACGCTTGTACGCCTGCTCATATATATTAGTGTGCTGTTTGTGCTGTATATCATAACCGTTCTGGTTTTTCGCTATGCGCTTCACGCAGGAGACAGCATCCTGCGCAAGATTGGTATGGCTGCTTTTAATACGCTGCTGTTGGCCATACCGGTCATCAACCGCAGCGCAGCCTACACGGTGAGCGAGTCGCTGGGTGCGGGCATTGGCGCAGGTGCGGCGTTTGCGCTTGCGGTCTTTTTGATCCATGCGGGGATTCATGTGTTGGATCATAACGACCGGATTCCAAAGGCGTTTCGCGGAACACCCGCGCTGTTTCTCTACGTTTCTCTGCTGGCGCTTGCATTTACCGGCTTTTCCGGGCATTCGATTTTTGTTTGAAACCACCTCTTGGGCAGAAAGGACATGCCGGTGAAGCGCGTGATGCCAGAGGCTCTGACTGATAGAGGGCACCATGAATTCTGCGAAAGGAAGGCCACAGGATGGGTAAAAAATATAAGGTAAAAAAGGATTATGGGTCCGGCTACCGCTCCAGCTATTATGGGTTCCGCAAGGATTTTCCGGATGGAAGCCGCCGGGGCCGTTTTCGTAAAAGCGCAAGCCGTGTGGAACGGAGCAAAAAAATTGGCAAGATTGTTTTGCTGGCGCTGGGATTTGCCGCGGTGGTGGCAATCGCCTTTTTTGCAACGGATTTTGCATTACAGCTCTCCAATAAACCGGTGGTTACCGACAGCCCTTCCCAAACGGATTCCGGCGCGCAACAGGCTGGCGCGCAGGAGCCGTCTCAAACGGCTCCGCAAGAGCAGGCGGCGGTTGCTGTCTGGCTGCCGGAGGCAACCTTCCGCAGGGATGATGCACTGGAAAGCTTCCTGGCCAATGTGAAGCAGCTTGGCGCTACAACCCTTATTTTAGAGGGCAAGAATGTGGACGGTGAGGTTTTATTCCCCTCCTCAGTGGAACAGATTTCCGCTACTGGGGCGGCTGAGGGCGCCTATACCGGCTTTTCTCAAGCCGTGGAGAAAATACACACAAGCGGCCTCAAGGTGATGATTCAGCTGCAATGCTTCCGTGATCCTCTGGCAGCACGCAGGCTGGGCGAGGGCAGTGCAGTCTATTATGAGCGGCCGGGTACGCTCTGGCTGGATAACAGCCTGGATCAGGGGGGGAAACCTTGGGCGAACCCTTATTCAGAAACGGTGCAAAGCTATTTGACGGGATTGATTCACGAGCTCGCCTCGATGGGCGTTGATGGCATTCTGCTTGACAGCGTTCAATTCCCCAGCGGATATGCATTGAACCGCACCTATTATACGGGTGAGAGCGAGAGCGGAGTTTCCCGCAATGAGATTCTGAAAGATTTTATAGCGAAAGCAAAAAAAGCTGCCGGGGATACAACGCTTCTGCTGATGCAGACTGGCGCAGGCGCGTTGGGCGGCGATGACGAGCAGTATCATGGCAGCCTGTTTAACAGTGAGGCGGATGGCTATGCGCCCGATCTCCGTCTTTCGGGATTGGAGCGCGGTACCATGGCCGGGGAGGAAGCGTTTGACCCTGCTGATCCGGCGGCATTTCTGGCCGCTGCGGGCAGGCAACTGAAAGCGGCGGCTGGCAGCGCCGTTTTGATGCCGGTTTTGGAGGAGGGATCCGCTTTCAGCGCGCAGGTCAATGCGCTGAAGGCTGCTGGAATTGAAAGCTATGTGGTGTATAGCGAAAGTGGGAGCTATTCTGCCGTCAAATAGTGGTGTTTTATTTCTTTTGCACCCCTTGGGGGATTTTATTTCCCACGGGGTGCTTTTTTGTTCGATCAAGAAAAACCCGGAAGCTGACAAATACAGCTTCCGGGCAGCATAATATATTTCTCTTGTTATGTGATAGATGAAGCACCGCAATGCTTTGCAGGAGACAACAGAGGGAATCTCAGCCCTTTGGGTTGACAATGTCGCGCCAGTCAAGATCGCCGCGGTCAAGGCTGTGAATAAGAGCCTCAGCAGTCGCAATATTGGTGGCGACCGGAATATTGTGCACATCGCAAAGGCGAAGCAGATTCGCTTCATTTGGCTCGTGCGGCTTGGGATTGAGAGGATCACGGAAGAACAGGAGCAGGTCAATTTCGTTGCAGGCGATGCGCGCTGCAATCTGTTGGTCGCCGCCCTGCTGACCGCTAAGGAACCTTTGGATCGAAAGCCCTGTAGCCTCTGCGACAATCTTTCCGGTTGTGCCGGTTGCACACAGAGTGTGACGGCTGAGCACACCACAATAGGCAATGCAGAATTGTGTCATCAGTTCCTTCTTGGAGTCATGGGCAATTAGTGCGATATTCATATATGCAGCTCCTTTTTTATAAGAGTGTTGGGCTAAAAATAACAATTATATACCTATCATAACAGATAAATTACATTTTATCAAGACGTTTTAACGGGATTTTCTCTCCTTCGAGCCTTTTTGCAATCCGCAGATAGGCGCTGCCGGCGGGGCCGTCCGGTAAAACGGGCTTTCCCATGGCGGCGCGATAGATGATATCGGGATCCTCGGGGATGACGCCAATCAACCGCGCCCCCGCCCCATCTATCACCTGGTCGATATTGAAGAGCATTTGCCTGGCAACCGGACGGGCCTGGAATCGGTTGATCACCAATAAAATCGGGGAAAGACCCGCTGAATAGAGCCCGTCGACACATACCGCTGCGCTACGTACACAGACTGCGTCGGGCGTGGAGACCACGATGGCGCTTTGCGCCGCGCTGGCAGCCAACTGGAAGCCTCGCTCCACCCCTGCGGGGGCGTCGATCAGGATATCGTCAAAAAAAGCATCATAGCGGGCCGTCAGCGCCCGCATGGCTTCGGGCGTAATTTCTGGCATATCCTGTAGCGGAGCTGCGAGGAGAAAAAGGCCGCCTGCCTGCATCGGCGCCTTCTCCGGCGCGCAGCGGCCTAAAATGACATCGGCCCAGTCATAGACTGTGCTTTCTGCACAGCCAAGGATCATATCCAGGCTGCGGAGTCCGATATCTCCGTCAATGAGTAAGACGCGCTTGCCCATGCGTACCAGAGCGCTGCCGAGCCCGGCAGCGAGCGAGGATTTGCCGGCGCCCCCTTTCCCGGAGGCAATCACAATTTTTTGTGCCATGCAGCGTTTCCGCCTTTCCAGAACAAACTCTTATTGCAGGAGGGTATTGCTTTCCTGTGGCAGATCCATAGTGCTCTCGGTGCCGGAGAAATACTGATTATAGATATCCGCCGCCACAGGTGCGCAATCCACGCCTGTGGTGGAGCCTTCGATGACGAGGCCGATGGCGATCTCCGGATCCTCAGCGGGCGCGTAGGTGATTAAAATACCGTTGTTGGTCCGTTTGGATTCTCCGTCAATCGTCCGCCATACCTGGGCGGTGCCTGTTTTTGCAGAGGCTTTAATGCCGTTTTTGATTTTGGAAAAAGCGTTTGCACAAAAGCCCGTGTCGCCGACGCGCCGCATCCCTTCGTGCACCAAATCCAATGTGGATTGGCTGATCTCCAGGTTTGCTGCGATCACCGGCTCTTTTTCCAGGATAGTTTCGCTGTAGTCATAGGATTTTATGGATTTTACCAGATGGGCCTCATAGCGGGTGCCGCCATTTGCGAGAGTAGCGGCATAATTTGCAATCTGCAACGGCGTGAACACATTGTAGGATTGGCCGATTGCGTACTGCACAGTGTCGCCGGGGCGCCAGGGCGTGCCAATGGACTCAGCGTATTCCGGCGTTGCCAGGATGCCTGTTTCCTCCGCAATTTCAATCCCCGTCGGTTGCCCCAGGCCGAATTCGCGGGAATATTCGTTCATCGTTTCAATTCCGATTTGATAGCCAGCCTCGAAAAAGAAGTTGTTGCAGGAGACCTCAATTGCGTGCACAACGCTGATGTTACGATGATAACCCGTGCTGCACCCGAGCCCAAGCTCCTGATACCGCTGGTAGCCGCCGGGCCCGCCGCAAAAATAGGTGGTGTTGGCGTTAAACACACCTTCCTCCAGGCCGGTGACGGCAATGCCGGGTTTCATGGTGGAGCCGGGTGCATAGGTGCTCATCATGGCGCGATTCCACAGAGGGGCGTTTTCTTCCTTGGCCAGCTCCGCGTAATCCTTATTGTAAGTAGAAATATCATAGGTCGGGTAGGAGACGGAGGCGAGCACCTCGCCCGTGTGGACGTCGATCACAACCAGAGCGCCGCCAAAATAGTCGATATCCGGGTGCAGGCTTTTTAAATCTGCAATCCGTTTGGCCAGGGATTCTGCGCCAACCTTTTGCAGGTTTTTGTCGATTGTCAGGACGATGGTGTTGCCCTGTACGGGCTCCTGCACATATTCTGTGGTTACGTTGCCCTCATCGTCTTCAGTGATGCGCTTTGTGCCGTCTGTTCCGCGCAGATAGCTTTCCATGGCCTTTTCAATGCCGTTTTTGCCGATGGAATCCGTTTGCAGATAGCCCTTATCCTTATTTTGCTCATATTCTGTTTCGCTGATTGCGCCGACCATGCCGAGAATATGCGGCGCCAGCGTACCGTCTACATACTCACGGTAAGGGACGACCTCAATCTCTACACCCTGATAGAAGTCGCTTTTTTCCTTGATTTCTGCCACTGTCTGAGTGGAGACATCCTCCGCGAAGGTGTAAGGCGTGCGCTCGCTAAACATCAGGCGGTGCATTTCATAATAAACGGAGGCAATTTTGCGCGCCTGCTCCGGGGTATAACTTTGCAGGCTGTATTTTTCGATCAGGGCATCCAAACAGTTTTGCGCTGTGGCGTAGCTGTTCAGGTGCAGGATTTGATCGGATTTCAGGTAGGCTACGTCGCTCTCCCGATTCTCGGGGAAAGCGATATTGCCGTTTGCGTCAAAAGTAAGGGGAATATTGTCGATCCATTCTTCTCCCTTACCTTCCAGCAGCTCAATGAGGCTGAGCACAATCTCATTGCGTTGTGCAATTTCCTCTTCCTTGTCGGAGGGGAATTGTTTGGCCGTGAAGACAATGGAATTTCCCTGCCGGTTAATAACCAGCGGATTCCCGTTGCGGTCGAGAATTTCGCCGCGCGCCGCCTTGATCACCTGCTCGGTCGTGCGGACCCGCTCCATCTGGGCGGCGAGCGACTCCCCCTCGACCACCTGGAGCTGCATGAGG
>USBP01000116.1 GCA_900552985.1 uncultured Oscillospiraceae bacterium | reverse complement strand
CGGACGGCTTTCCCCTGCGGCGCATATTTCACCGCGTTGGAAAGGAAATTGCGCAGCACGAGCGCAATCCCCTTTTCATCCGCCGTCACATAGAGGTAATCCGGCACATCCACATAGAGCGCGAGCTGCTTTTGCTCCAGCAGGGGCCGGTATTCCTCCAGCAGGCGGCGAAGCAGCCCGTCGATGGCAAAGCAGGTGGGCTGCATGGGCTGCCGCTCAAGATCCAGCCGGGAGTAGGAGAGCATTTCGCCCACCATCCCATCCATCCGCTCCGTCTCGCTGACAATGCCCGCAAGGTAAGCCGGATGCTTTGCGGGCGCAACGCCCTCCTGCATCAGCTCGCTGTAGCCGCGGATAACGCCAAGCGGCGTTTTCATCTCATGGGCAAGCGCGTTGGTGAAATCCCGCTGGCGCTGCGCCGCCCGCCCCTGCGCCCGGGAAACCGCCCAGAATTTGCGGGTCAGCAGCGCAATGAAGACGCAGAGATGGAAGAAAAACAGCGGCATCAGTTCCCAGCCATGCTCCTGCAATGCATCATACAATGGGTAGGAAACCATATTGACGGAGAGATAGAGGGCGGTTTGATCCTGAGCCGGCAGCCAGAAACAATCGAGCAGCCGATCCTCATTTTGAATCTTATTTTCGCTCCAGCTGACGCCATCCTGCGCAAAATCCGCAAGCTCTCCCGCACGGTATTTTGGATGCTCCTCCTGCGCCATGTGAAATGTTTTTTGAAAACTGCGCACTGTATGCTTGAAAGCACGGCTCGAGGCCGCCCGTATCGTGTCAAAGCCCTGGTTGCCCAAAAAATCATACTGCAAATCCCCGCTGAGCTCCACAGGCTCCGCTCCCTCCAGCCATTCCGGCGCTGAAAAGGCAAAGCGCTTCACTTCAGTGACGGTTTCCTGCTTGAGCGTGCGCCAATTCCTTTGCCTGCCGTCCACTTCCAAGGTCAGCTGAACAGGATAAAGCATATGCCCCTGCCGGTAACCGGTAATCCGCACCAGCCTGCATGGGTATTGGGAGATACACGTCAGCAGCTCGCGGAGGGATTCCTCCTCCTGCACAAAATCAAGCGCAACATCCAGCTCCTCCTGCAGCGTATCCTCAGAGGGCCATAGTCTTAAGTAATTGCCGCTCGCCGCCCGCACGGTAGCGGCATCCTCCTCATACAGGATCAGGCTGAGATAAATCCCTTCCTCCGCAAAGGCCTGCACGCATTCCTGCAAAATTTCCATATCATCCGGGATGTCGTTTTGGACGCCGTGCTGCGCATAGTATGCATTTTTCTGGAGCTGGTTCGCAACCATCATGCCCGGCGCAAGCGGGTTATAGCTGTCCACCGCCCTGCCCAACATCAACGTCGCCCCGGACGCCAGAAACAGCAGCAGCAAAACGACCGCTGTGCGGCGGGTCTCCCGCCAAAAGCTTCTGCCCATCGAAAGCCCTCCTTTCCGCCCTGCCGGTCATTCCTCCGGCTCAAACCGGTAACCCATTTTGATCACCGTGCGGATTTCCCCCGCCCGCCGGCCGAGCGCCCGGCGCAGCTTTTTCACGTGCGTATCCACTGTGCGGATATCGCCCTCATAATCATAGCCCCACACCCGGCGCAGCAGCTGCTCGCGCGAGAGCACCAGCCCGCGATGCTCCATCAGGCACAGCAACAGCTCATATTCCTTCGGTGTAAGGGGCACCCGCTCGCCATCCACCGTGACCTCCCGGCGCAGGTCGTCCAGCGTGATGCCGCCCATTTCCAGCACATGCTCCGAAAGGCCGCGCCCCCGGGCCCGCTTGATGAGCGCCAGCGTCTTTGCATGCAGCACCGGCAGAGAAAACGGCTTCGTAATGTAATCATCGGCGCCAAGCCCAAAGCCGAGCAGCTCATTCTCCTCCCCGCTGCGCGCAGTGAGGAAAATCACCGGTACCGCGCTGATCTGACGGATCTCACGGCAGACGGCCAGCCCATCGATCCCCGGCATCATGATATCCAAAAACACAAGGTCAAAGCATTGCAGCTCCAACTGCTCCAGGGCGCTCCTGCCGTCCGGGCAGGCCGTCACCGCAAAGCCCTTTGCCGTAAAATAATCCGTCAGTGTCTCCCGCAGGCGGGGGTCATCCTCCGCAATCAACAGCTGGTAGCGCATAGGCAACTTCTCCCTTCTCCTCTGATAGCGATATTGTAACCGCCGCATGTGTCCTTTCTGTGTTTTTTTCATTCCTTTTGCTTTCGCCCACTCTGTAGCCGCTCCACACCGCTCTCTAAAACGCGCTCCGTCTTTTTCCAGGCTACAATTTAGCACTCTATGCGACCGAGTGCTAAAGTTTACACTTCCGTCATAAATGATCGCTAGTTTTGTCATAAATAATATGTATTTTAAATACAGCGGTATGGAGCAAGACCAAAGCCACCGCCCCAAGCAATATAACGAAGCGTTTGACAAAGCATTTTTGTAAAAGAAACGGAGCGATCATCTATGTTTGAACGGATTCCCCTGACCCGCGGCGAACGGAATATGCTCAGAGAACTGGATCATGATTTCAACAGGATGGAACGTGATTTCCATCGGGAGGAAAAGAAAATTGCCTCCATGCGCACAGATATCCTTGAGAAGGAGGATTGTTTCCTCCTACAGGCGGAGTTGCCCGGCTTCCGTAAGGAAGAAATTTCCATTGATATTGAGGAAGGCCGCCTGACCATCCGCGCTGTTCACAGCGATGGTGAAGAAAAGGCCAAGCATCCCTTTATCCGCAGGGAGCGCCACTATGGCGTCTATGAACGCAGCTTTGACCTGGCTGGCATTGAGGAGGGTGGGATCACCGCCTCCTACCGCCATGGCGTGCTGGAGCTGACGCTGCCAAAGCTCAGCGCCAAAAAACCGGAGAGCCGGCGCATCGACATCGGTTGAAGGAAAGCGGAGCAGCGGGTAGCGTAGCCCTCGCCGCTCCGCTTTTTAAACCAAAAGCAACGCTGCTTGAAGCGATAAGCTTCAGGCTGATAACAGAAAAAGGAAGGCGATTCCATGAACGCACAAAAATTTACGCAGAAATCTCTGGAGGCCATCGGGCTTGCACAGGATACCGCAATTGAATATCAAAACATGCAGGTGGAGCAGCAGCATCTGCTCTATGCGCTGATGACGCAGGAGCAGGGCCTCATCCATGAGCTGCTCGTAAAAATGAAGGTGGATACCGAGGCCATGCTGTCAGCTCTCACCTTCCAGCTCGCCAACATTCCCAAAGTGACGGGCACAGGCCGTGAGGCCGACAAAATTTATGTGGCGCAGGATGTAGACCGGGCACTGAACGCGGCTGAAAAAATCGCCGCTAACATGAAGGATGAATACGTCTCCGTTGAGCATCTGTTCCTCTCGTTGCTGGATCATGCAAACGATAAGCTGAAAAAGCTGTTTCAGGAGTATCATATCACAAAGGACGCCTTTTTAAAAATTTTGATGGGCGTGCGCGGCGCAACACGCGTGACGACCAACACGCCGGAGGACACCTACGACGCTCTGAAAAAATACGGCGACGATCTCGTCGAGCGCGCAAGGGACAAAAAGCTGGATCCCGTCATCGGCCGGGATGAGGAGATCCGCAACGTGATCCGCATTCTCTCACGCAAAACCAAAAATAACCCTGTGCTCATCGGCGAGCCCGGCGTAGGCAAAACGGCGATTGCGGAGGGCCTGGCCCAGCGAATCGTGCGCGGCGACGTGCCGCACAGCTTACAGGATAAAACCATTTTTTCCCTTGATATGGGCGCGCTGATTGCCGGTGCAAAATACCGCGGCGAATTTGAGGAGCGGCTCAAAGCTGTGCTCAACGAAGTGAAAAAGAGCGAGGGCAAAATCATCCTCTTTATCGATGAGCTGCATACCATTGTGGGCGCAGGTAAAACGGAGGGCTCCATGGATGCGGGCAATCTGTTAAAGCCTATGCTTGCGCGTGGCGAGCTGCATTGCATCGGAGCAACGACGCTCAATGAATACCATCAGTATATTGAGAAAGATCCCGCGCTGGAGCGCCGTTTCCAACCCGTGATGGTTGACGAGCCGACGGTAGAGGATACCATTGCCATCCTGCGCGGCCTGAAGGAGCGCTTCGAGGTCTTCCACGGCGTCAAAATCCAGGATCAGGCGCTCATCGCCGCCGCAACGCTCTCCAACCGCTATATTACGGACCGTTTCCTTCCCGATAAGGCGATTGATCTCGTCGACGAGGCCTGTGCCATGATCCGCACGGAGATCGACTCCATGCCCATCGAGCTTGACGTCATCCAACGCAAGATCATCCAGCTGGAGATCGAGGAAGCGGCTCTGAAGAAGGAGAAGGACGCGCTGTCGCTTGAGCACCTCTCTGAAATCCGCAAGGAGCTCGCAGAAATGCGGGAGAAATTCAATTCTCTTAAAGCAAAATGGGATAATGAAAAGGCCTCCATCGGCAAGGTACAGAAGCTGCGTGAGCAGCTGGAGCAATTGAATGCCGATATTGAGCGCGCCGAGCAGGCATATGACCTCAATAAAGCCGCCGAGCTCAAATACGGCAAGCTGCCCGAGCTGCAAAAAAAGCTCGCCGAGGAAGAAAAACGCACCCAGGAGAAGGAGCATAAGGAGAGCCTGCTGCGCGATAAGGTCACAGAGGAGGAAATCGCCCGCATTGTGGAGCGGTGGACTGGGATCCCCGTCGCCCGCCTGATGGAGGGCGAGCGCGACAAGCTGCTGCACCTGGAGGATATCCTTCACCAGCGCGTTGTGGGCCAAAATGAGGCCGTCACCAAGGTGACGGAAGCGATCATCCGCTCACGCGCCGGGATTCAGGATCCGAACCGCCCGATTGGCTCCTTCCTGTTCCTCGGCCCCACGGGCGTGGGCAAAACAGAGCTTGCAAAGGCGCTGGCGGAATGCCTGTTTGACGACGAGCACAATATTATTCGCATTGATATGACGGAGTATATGGAAAAATTCTCCGTCTCCCGCCTGATTGGCGCGCCGCCCGGATATGTGGGCTATGAGGAAGGCGGCCAGCTGACGGAGGCCGTGCGCCGCAAGCCTTACAGCGTAATTCTTTTTGACGAGATTGAAAAGGCGCACCCGGATGTGTTCAACATCCTCTTGCAGGTGCTGGATGACGGGCGCATTACAGACTCCCAGGGCCGCACGGTGGATTTTAAAAACACGATCATCATCCTCACCTCCAACCTCGGCTCCTCCGCTCTGCTGGAGGGGATCGGTCCGGATGGTGAAATCAGCGAGGATGCAAAGGCGGAGGTAAACGGCCTGCTTCGCCGCTCCTTCCGGCCGGAATTCCTCAACCGTCTCGACGAGATCGTTTTCTATAAACCCTTGACGAAGAGCGACATCCGCAAGATCGTCGATCTCCAGATTGCCGATCTCAACCGCAGGCTCGGCGACAGGCAGCTGTCCTGCAAGGTGACGGAAGCCGCAAAGGACTTCATCGTGGAGAACGGTTACGATCCCGTCTACGGCGCAAGGCCGCTTAAGCGCTTCATTCAAAAGCATGTGGAGACCATGATCGGCCGCCGTATCATTTCGGATGATCTCGCGCCGAACACCACGCTTGTGGTAGACAGCGGGCCGGACGGTCTGACTGTTTCAGCCAGCTAAAACAGATTTCAGGCCTCAGATCTCAGACTCCAGATCTCAGATTTCAGATGTGGATCCGGGAGGCGCTGGAAGGGATTTGCGGCGCATC
>USBP01000115.1 GCA_900552985.1 uncultured Oscillospiraceae bacterium | reverse complement strand
CCCGGCTCGCAGAGCCGGAGGTTGATCTCCTCATAACGTTTTTCTACATTTTCCAGCTTATCGAGCATTGCTAAAAACCATCCTTTGCCTTCACGGGGAAGACTTGCCCGCCTGGGCCTTCTTCCTCCCAATTTCCTCCGGGCTTTCACAATGATCGCCATGCAGAGCGCAGCGCACGGGCTTTTGCTGCATGTGCGGTCAAGCCGGCAGGCTACCCCTTCGCCTGCGGCGCATCGGGCTCCTCCCGTATGATACGCTTGATGTTCTTTTCAATTTTAACGCGCGGCACCATAACCTCGCGCCCACATTTTGTGCAGCGGATGCGAAAATCCATCCCCGCGCGTAGCACGAGGAATTCCCGGTTTTTGCACGGGTGCTCCTTCTTCATGAGCAGGATATCGCCAGGACGAACATCCATTGCCCTCGCCTCCTGTCGGATTCAAAGCGCCGGAAAAGGGACGGCCGCGCCAGGGGCCACTGTGTACCCGCAACGCGGCGGCACGCTCTTCGGTATCCGGTTTATTATAGCACGGCTGTGCAGGAAAAAAAAGGCTGTATGCCGCGAAAAGTCCGCGCTGCCGGGTATGAAAGCAGAAAAACCTCCATATATATAGCAACGAAGCCGGCCGCAGTGTCAGCAAGGCAGAGGCTTGCTGCGGCATAGCGGCAGGGGGCCGGTATACGCGAAACCGGCCGAAAGAAAAGAGGCCGCTTTATGCGGCGGAATGGGTGGGAAAATGAAACATTTTAAGCCGGAAGGCTGGCTGATGGACACACCGGAAAACCGCGCTGCGTTTGCCTCCTCCGCCGCGCTGCGCGATGCGTATTTTGAAGGGAGGGTGCTGGAGGCCCGCGCGCTTTTGTGCGATAAGGAGCACAACCTGCATGTGGATCTCGACTGCATGGAGGGGATTATCCCACGCGAGGAGGCGGCTGTGGGGATTGAAGAGGGCACTGTGCGGGATATTGCGATCATCTCCCGGGTCAATAAACCGGTCATATTTCGTATCACCGGCTTTGATACTGATGCGCTCGGGCGCACCTCGGCAATTCTCAGCCGCCGCAGTGTGCAGCTGGAGTGTATGGAAACGGATATTGCCGCACTTTCCCCGGGCGACGTGATTGACGCGCGCGTCTCTCACATGGAGGGGTTTGGCGTGTTTTGCGATATCGGGGCGGGGCTCAGCGCTCTGATGCCCATTGACAGCATCTCCGTTTCCCGGATTCCGCACCCGTCCGAGCGGTTTCATACAGGCGAGGATATCCGGGCGCTTGTTAAAAGCATTGATGAAAACGGCCGTATTACCCTCACGCATAAGGAGCTGCTAGGCACATGGGAGCAAAACGCTGCGCAATTTAAGGCGGGTGAGACGGTGCCCGGCATCATCCGTTCGGTGGAAAAATACGGCGTGTTTGTAGAGCTGACGCCGAACCTTGCCGGGCTTGCCGAATATGTGCAGGGCGTTTCTGCCGGCCAGCACGCGAGCGTTTACATCAAAAGCCTGATCCCTGAGCGCATGAAGATCAAGCTGATTATTGTGGATGCGTTTGACGCGGAATATCCCCCTCCCCCCGTTACTTATTATACGGATAGTGATTACATAAATCATTGGGTTTACTCGCCGGACTGCTGCCCAAAGGTGATCGAAAGCGTTTTTTCATCGGATTAGACGCGTGAACCGATGGCGCCTGTCCCACCCCTTCCGTTTCTGAAAGCCCGATGGGCCCATCAGAAACGGATTTTTTTGTGTATAGTAACGGAGGGAAAAAGGCCTCGCTTGTCAATTTGACACTGGAATTGTAAGAATACACAAAAATAAGCGGCCTCATTTGGGCAAGTAAACAGGATTTTTTGATTTGTGCCTGTTTTCCGCAAAAGCGAAAATTTTTTATTGAACTGTATCATCAATTATGCTATAATTTATTGCAACACCGTAAAAATATTATTATATTTGAATAACGGATGCGCCGCTTCCCCAGAGAGGCGGTAAGAAGGAGGATTTTGGTTTGAAAGCCTATCATGCAAAGGATATCCGAAACATTGCGATTGCCGGCCACGGTGGCCGGGGGAAAACGACGCTGGCGGAGGCGATGCTCTATCTAGCCGGCGCGACGGATCGCCTGGGCCGCGTGGCAGATGGAAACACTGTGCTCGATTATGACGCGGAGGAGAAAAAACGGAAGGCCTCTGTCTCCACGGCGGTTGCGCCGCTGGAGTGGAACGGCATTAAAATCAACCTTGTCGATACGCCCGGCCTGTTTGACTTTGCCGGCGGCGTCAGCGAGGGCATCCGGGCGGCGGATTGCGTGCTGATTACCACGGCGGCCGGCTGCAAATACGATGTGGGCGCGGAAAAGGCATTCAAGGCGGCGGATGCGCGCGGGATTGCAAAGATGTTCGCCATCACCAAGGTGGATGCGGAAAACACCGATTTCTATAAAACCCTTGATTTCCTCAAGGAAGTGCATGAAACGCAGCTGTGCCCAATCGTTGTCCCCTATATGGAGGGCGGGGCGGTTAAGGCTTATGTCAACTTGATGGCGCAAAAGGCGTTTACATACCAAAACGGCAAAGCGTCTGAGATCCCCGTACCGCAGGACAGCCGTATCGAGGAGATGCTCAACTTCCTCAAAGAGGCGGTCGCCACGACGGACGACGAATTAATGGAAAAATTCTTTGACGGCGCGGAGTTCACGCAGGAGGAAATTATCCGCGGCCTGCAAACCGGCATGACGGACGGCTCCATCTACCCGGTGTTCGCTTGCTCCGGTTATACGACGGAGGGCGTAGACCAGCTGCTGGACTGCCTGTCCAAAATTGCGCCGCGTGCGTATGAGTGCGCGGGAGAGACTGCTGTGGATGCAGATGGCAACGAGGTGAAGCTCTCCTGCGATGAGAGCGGCCCGCTTGCGGCGATTTGCTTTAAGACGATTGCGGATCCCTTTGTCGGAAAGATGTCCTTCTTTAAGGTGGTATCCGGTAAGATTACCCCGGATATCCCGGCATTCAACGCACGCACGGAGGAGAGCGAGCGCATGGGCAAGCTGATTTCTGTGCGCGGCGCAAAGCAGGAGGATGTGCCTGAAATCGTCGCCGGCGATATCGGCGTTGTAACGAAGCTCTCCAACATGCGTACAGGCGACACGCTGTGCAGCCCTAAAAAGGTGCTGAAGCTGGCGGCGGTATCCTTCCCGGAGCCCTGCCTGAGCATGGCGGTCAAGGTGGCGAAAAAAGGGGAGGAGGAGAAGGTTGCGGCCGGACTTTTCCGCCTGATGGAGGAGGATCCCACCATCTCCTATCAGACCAACCATGAAACGCATGAGCAGATTCTCTCCGGCCTTGGGGAGCAGCATCTGGATGTGATTGTTTCCAAGCTGAAATCCAAATTCGGCGTAGATGTAACGCTGAGCGTGCCGAAGGTGGCATACCGTGAATCCATCAAAAAGCGTGTGGAGGTACAGGGGCGTCACAAAAAGCAGTCCGGAGGCCACGGCCAGTTTGGCGATGTCTTCATCCGCTTTGAACCATGCGACAGCGAAGAGCTCGTGTTCGCAGAGGAAGTCGTGGGCGGTTCGGTGCCGAAAAATTTCTTCCCCGCTGTGGAAAAGGGTCTGCGCGAGAGCGTGCAGAAGGGCGTGCTCGCAGGCTACCCGATGGTCGGCGTGAAGGCGACGCTTTACGACGGCTCCTATCACCCGGTGGATTCCTCCGAAATGGCGTTTAAAACGGCTGCCTCCATCGCCTACAAAAATGGCATCCCAAAGGCGGATCCCGTGATTCTGGAACCGATTGGGACGCTGAAGGCCTATATGCCGGATGAGAAGATGGGCGATATCATGGGCGATATCACCAAGCGGCGCGGCCGTGTGCTGGGCATGGGCCCGGCGGAGGATAAGATGCAGGAGATCGTGGCTGAGGTCCCCATGGCGGAAATGGGCGATTTTGCGACGACGCTGCGCTCTGTTACACATGGCAGAGGCCATTTCTCGCTGGAATTCACCCGTTATGAGGAGGCGCCGGCCAACGTGGCCCAGAAGGTCATCGAAGAGGCAAAGGCGGAGGCGGAGGAATAAACGCTGCCCCGCCCAGTGCAGGCGGCCCCTGCCTTGTTGTGGCGACCCGCCTGATGAGGCCAAAGCAAAAATGATGGGCGGCGTCCCGCTTGGGATGCCGCCTCAGTCTGTCAAAGAGGTTTTTAGTATCCGTATACGGAGCATCGCCGACCGCCTGAGCCTGCTGCCGCTGGCCTATTGAAAGGGGCTCCTATCCCCGCGATCAACTGAAGACCCCGAGGGGTTTCCGGTAAGCTTCGCCGGAGGGCTGTGGTTTCATCAGGCCGGAACGGTCAAGACCGTTCCCTACCTGCACCATCTTCCGGGTTCCTACGGTAGGGTCGGGTCTTGACCAGACCGGACGTGAATTTGTCCTGCAAGCCGTTCAGAGCCTCAAGCGTAGCGATAGGCCCAGGCGGCATCTGATGCCGCTACCTGCGTGCACGTGAGGGCACTTTTTGGCCCAAAGGGTAAAAAGCGAACCTTCCCGCCTGTTTGAAGCCGCGTGAGCGGCTGAGTTCGGGAAGCGTTCGCCGAACGCGCTGTGATGTGGCAAATTGATATACTACCGCCGCAGTGCCGGTCGCGGGGGCCCCATTCAGACATTAGACATCAGACGTGGAAGTTAGAAGCGATTGCCTCAGAAGCGTGACAGAAAGCATTTTAACAGCTGGAATTTTCAGCAAACTGCCGCCGAGGCAGAAACCTGAAGGAAACCACGTCTGGTGTCTAACGCCTGAATCAAATTTCGGATTCCAGATCTACCATCTTATTCGGTTGAAAACTTTGTGGAAAATATGAAAAACGCGATATTACCGGCGAGGAGAGTCGCAAAAGGAGGAACTCGCAATGTCCTTTTTTGCATGCCCTGTATGTATGCAGAAGCTGGAGCGGGAGGAGAAGCGCTATATTTGCCCGCAGGGGCACAGTTTTGATATTGCAAAAGAGGGCTATGTGCATCTTTTGCCTGCCAACCGGATGCATACCAGACTCCCTGGCGACGGCGGTGAGATGCTTGCGGCCCGCCGGCGGATTCTCGACGCAGGCCGCTATGAGCTGTTCAGTAATTGTTTGAACGCGCTTGTATTAGAGCGGTTGGCAGAAGAGAAGAGGCCGGCTGTTTTAGATGCAGGCTGCGGCGAGGGTTATTATACGGGCCGGTTGCTGAGCGCGCTGCATGCAGAGGGGATAGAGGCGCAGGCGGCAGGGGTAGATATCTCCAAGATCGCTGTCCGCATGGCGGCAAAGCGCTATCCGGGCTTAGAACTGGCGGTTGGTAGCATTTTTCATATGCCGGTGTCCGATGGGGCCGCCGACTGTCTGCTGAGCGTTTTCGCCCCTATCGTGCCCAAGGAATTTGCCCGCGTGGTGAAGCCGGGCGGGATGTTGCTCTTGGCCGTGGCGGCTCCCCGCCATCTCTATCAGCTCAAACAGGCGGTGTATGACCGGCCCTATGAAAACGAAAGAAAGGATACTGCTTATCCGGGCTTCGTCTTTCAAAAGCGTGTGCCGGTGCGCGGCGAAATCACGCTGCACAGCAATGGGGAAATTCAGGATCTTTTCACCATGACGCCGTACCATTGGAAGACCTCTGTCAGAGACCGGGAAAAGCTGGCTTCCCTTTCAGCGCTTACAACGGAGATCGGCTTTGATTTTTTATG
>USBP01000114.1 GCA_900552985.1 uncultured Oscillospiraceae bacterium | reverse complement strand
ATGGGCCCCCGCGGCCTGAGCGGAGTAAAATCCAATTTTTGGTTGTGGTGAAGCCAGAAAGTTTGATTTGATATTTGAATGAGTGCCTGGTTTCGCTGTACGCGACTGGGCGCGTTGCAGATTTTCATTCTGCAACACGCCCTTTTTTGATGGAGAAAAGCCGCACGGGCGCTCCTGGCTTTGCCGGAGCTGCCTTTTTGCCTGTTTCGCCTGCGGCGAGAGGGAAAAATAGCCTTGTGCCTGGGCAAACTGCTTGTGGAAGATTCGCAGCGGTTGATTCCACTTTTTATCTGTGATTTGACATCCGATATCTGACTTGACTTTTTTCACAATTTTGGTATGATAACAAAAGAACAAATGTTTTGAGCCGGAGCGCTCAGGGAGGTCTGTATATGGCGCAAAAGAATTTAGTTGTAAAAGGCGCCCGTGAGCACAACCTGAAAAATGTAGATATTGAGATACCGCGTGACAAGCTTGTGGTTTTTACCGGCCTTTCCGGCTCCGGGAAATCCTCGCTCGCCTTCGACACCATCTATGCCGAGGGCCAGAGGCGCTATGTGGAGAGCCTTTCCTCCTACGCGCGTCAGTTCTTGGGCCAGATGGAGAAGCCGGATGTCGACTCGATTGACGGCCTGTCGCCGGCAATTTCGATCGACCAGAAAACCACCTCGAAAAACCCGCGTTCCACAGTGGGCACGGTCACGGAAATTCACGATTACCTGCGCCTGCTCTACGCTCGCATCGGCATCCCGCACTGCCCGGTCTGCGGCAAGGAGATCCGTCAGCAAACGGTGGATCAGATTGTAGACCGGATCATGGCGCTGGAGGAGGGCACGAAGATTCAGGTGCTCGCCCCGGTGATTCGCGGCCGTAAGGGCGAGCATGTCAAGGAGCTGGATGCAGCGCGCAAATCCGGTTACGTGCGCGTGCGGATAGATGGCAGCATCTATGACCTTTCCGAAACGATCAAGCTGGATAAAAACAAAAAGCATAACATTGAAGTGGTGATCGACCGCCTTGTGATGAAGGAGGAAATCCGCGCACGTTTGGCGGATTCTGTGGAGACGGCCTGCGCCCTGTCCGGCGGCATCCTGCTGATCGATGTAGTGGGTGCGGAGGAGATGCTCTTTTCACAAAATTACGCCTGCCCGGAGCATGGCGTGAGCATCGAAGAGCTGACCCCGCGCATGTTCTCCTTTAACAATCCCTTTGGCGCGTGCCCGACCTGCTCGGGCCTCGGCATCTTTATGAAGGTCGACCCGAAGTTGGTCGTTCCGAACCCGCGCCTTTCCATCCGGCAGGGGGCGATTAAAGCCAGCGGCTGGACGGCGGCGGAGGGCGGCACGATTGCGCAGATGTATTTTGAGGCGCTGGCGGAGCATTACCATTTTTCGCTGGACGATCCGTTTGGCCAACTGCCCAAAGCGGCGGCTGACGCGGTGCTTTATGGCACAAAGGGCAAAAAGATTAAGATGCACCGCCGCAGCGAATATGGCAACGGCACTTATATGACGGAATTTGAAGGCGTAATCCCCAATCTGGAGCGCCGCTACCGGGAGACGAGCAGCGAATGGGCGCGTGCGGAGATCGAGCAGGTGATGAGCGAGCGTCCCTGCCCGGATTGCGGCGGCGCAAGGCTGCGGCCGGAATCGCTCTCCGTCACAGTGGGCGGCATCAATATCGACCAGCTCAGCCACAAATCCATCACCGGCGCGCTGGAATTTATCAATGCTTTGGAATTGACCGAGCGGGAGCAGATGATTGCAAAGCAGATTCTCAAGGAGATCCGCAGCAGGCTGCAATTCCTTTCCAGCGTGGGGCTGGATTATCTGATGCTTTCCCGCTCGGCCGGGACGCTGTCCGGCGGAGAGAGCCAACGCATCCGTCTGGCGACGCAGATCGGCTCTTCCCTGATGGGAGTATTGTATATTCTGGATGAGCCGAGCATTGGCCTGCATCAGCGGGATAACGACCGGCTTCTGGCCACCCTGAAGCATCTGCGCGATTTGGGCAACACGCTGATCGTTGTGGAGCACGATGAAGATACGATGTACGCTGCGGACTACATTGTGGACGTCGGCCCCGGCGCGGGCATCCATGGCGGGGAGATCGTCTGCGCGGGCACAGTGGATGAAATAAAGGCCTGCAAGCGGTCGCTCACCGGGCAGTATCTCAGCGGCGCGCGTTTTATTCCGATTCCGGAGAAACGGCGCAGTGGAAACGGCAAATGTTTGAAGGTGCTCGGCGCAAAGGAGAATAACCTCAAAGGGATTGACGTGACCATCCCGCTCGGAAAATTCGTGTGTGTGACGGGTGTATCCGGCTCCGGGAAATCGTCGCTTGTCAATGAGATTCTCTATAAACGGCTGGCGAATGAATTAAACGGTGCGAAGCGCACTGTCGGCGCGCATCAGGGGATGGAGGGCATCCAGCATCTTGATAAGGTGATCGATATCGATCAGTCGCCTATCGGGCGCACCCCGCGCTCCAACCCCGCGACCTATACGGGCGTATTTACCGATATCCGCGAGCTGTTTGCCTCCACGCAGGAGGCAAAGATGCGCGGCTTTAAGGCCAACCGCTTTTCCTTTAATGTGAAGGGCGGGCGCTGTGAGGCCTGCCAGGGCGATGGGATTGTGAAAATCGAGATGCACTTCCTGGCGGATATCTACGTGCCCTGCGAGGTCTGCAAGGGTGCGCGCTACAACCGCGAGACGCTGGAGGTAAAATATAAGGGCAAAAATATTTACGACGTGCTGGAGATGACAGTGGAGGAGGGGCTTGCCTTTTTTTCCGCTGTACCGAAAATCCAGCGTAAGCTCCAGACGCTTTACGATGTAGGCCTTGGCTATATCAAGATTGGGCAGCCTGCCACCACGCTTTCCGGTGGCGAAGCGCAGCGAGTCAAGCTCTCCACAGAGCTTTCACGCCGGGCGACGGGGCGCACCATCTATATTCTGGACGAGCCGACCACCGGCCTGCATACGGCGGATGTGCACCGCCTCATCGACGTACTGCACACGCTGGTGGACAGCGGCAATACCGTGCTCGTAATTGAGCACAATCTCGATGTGATTAAAACAGCCGATCATATCATCGACCTTGGCCCCGAGGGCGGCGACAGAGGCGGTATGATCGTGGCGGAAGGTACGCCGGAAGAGGTGGCTGCCGTTGAGGCCTCCTATACCGGCCAGTATCTCAAGCGAATTCTGTCATGCAAATAACGGGGATACGTTTTCTACGCCAGATTCTCTCCGGCGGGCAGCAGCATGCATGCAAAGGAACGGGCGGTGCGCGGGTGTTGTGCGCACCGCTCTTTTTTCGGTAAAAATAACAGAGCTATGTAATGAAGTTTTCCATTGACACGATTTCTGAAATGCCTATAATTTACTTGTTAAGCTTTCTTTTTTTATAGAAAGTATCTATTTTAGAGAGCGAAGAGGGGATCGTATGGAAAATAAGCTCACCTGGGGGAACAAGCTTGGCTATGGCGCGGGCACAATCGGCAAAAGCCTGAGCTACGGTCTGGCGAGCGGATTTATCTCGTATTACTTTATGACGGGGCTGGGGCTGTCCACGGCATTTTTGGGTGTGATGATCTTTCTGGCCCGCATTTGGGATGGCGTGAACGACCTGCTCATGGGTGCGCTGATCGATCATACGCACACCAAATGGGGCAAATTCCGCCCCTGGATGGTCATCGGCGCGGTCACCAATGCCGGCGTTACGGTTTTGCTTTTTACCAATCCCGGTTTGGAAGGCGTGTGGCTGTATGTGTATGCCACCGTCTGCTTTATCCTCTGGGATATGACCTATACCATGGTAGACGTGGGCTATTGGGCGATGATTCCGGCGCTCACGCTGGATGCGAAGGAGCGCGATCAGGTTTCCATGCTGCCGCGAATCTTCGGCGGAGCGGCAGGGATCGTGGGAGCGTTTACCCTGCAAATCATCGACCGGCTGGGCGGCATTTCACACGGGGGCTTTGCCAAATACGCGCTGATCACCTCCGGTGTTTATATCTTCACCATTTTGGTGTGCGCTGCAACGGTGCGGGAGCGCGTAGAGCCGCCTGCCCAGCAGGAGGGGGAGAAGTTTTCTCTCATCCGGTGTGCAAAAATTTTGTTCCACAACGATCAGGCGCTTGTGATCGTTGTTATTATGATCCTGTTCAATCTGGCAACGAATCTGACAAATGCGGTTTCTGTTTTTTATTTTGTATTTGTCATCGGCAGCAAGGATCAATATTCATTCTTTACGATTTTGCTCGGCGCCTCCCAGGCGATCGGGCTGCTCGGGTTCCCGTTTTTCTCCAGATGGTTTGGGCGCAACCGGGTTTACATCGGTTCCCTTGTGCTGCCGTGCATCGGCTATGTGCTGATGGCGCTGTCGACGCAGTTCTTCAACGGCCAGTTTATCCCCTTTGCTGCTGCGGCCTTCGTTATGTCCGCTGGTTTTGGATCCATGGGCGTGATGCAGAACGTGATGCTGGCGGACGCTGTGGACTATGGCGAGTGGCGTACGGGTGAACGCAACGAGGGCGTGATTTTTTCAATGCTGACTTTCCTGAGCAAGGTTGCGGCGGGCCTGAGCTCGCTGATCACAATGATGGGCTTTGCAATCGTCGGCTTTGAAGGGGAGGAGGCAACGGTTGCTTCGCCGCAGGCTGTGACCTGTATTGAAGTGATGATGTATATTTTGCCGCCGGTCATTCTGGTTGCGGCTCTGGCGGTCTATTTTAAAAAGTTTAAGCTCAAGCCCGAGCTGGTGGAGAAGATCTCCCATGAGATTGCCGGGCGGAGAGGTGCGCAGCAGTTGGAGAAGTAGCGCCCATCCCATCAAAATATCCGCTTGTAGAAGAACGTGAAAGCCCTGCTGCATCCAGTGCGGCAGGGCTTTTTTACAGCTCGAATTCACTTTTGTCATACTGTGGCAGACGAGGGCGGGGCTTCGGTTCACGGCGGAGCGGATCATAACGGTATTTCCGGCAGTGCCCGTCCGGCAGAACGACGCCCTTTTTGAGGCACAGCACGGTCTTGCCATCCGGTGCGGTGCGCCCATGCTCGCAGAAGGCGCAGCAGGGCTCAATCTCCGCGTTAAACAGCTGGCGCTTTTTCATACGTAATCTTCCTTTGTCAAGAGGTGGGTTGGGGCGACGGCGCGCCCTTCTCAGTAAACGGCAGGCGGCGTATCCCCTCTTTTGCTATCAGTTTAGCATTTTTTGCGGCTGCTATCAACCTCCAAAATCAGCAGGGCGCACATAAGCATCATCCCTGCGGCCACAGGAGCGGAAGCGGCGAAAGCCTCCGGCAACGCCCGCACATGGTTGGAAAACGCTGTGGTTTCACAGGGAAACAGGCGGAGCAGTCCGGTGCATATCAGGCTGGCAAGCAGGCCGTTCGTTACCCGCGCACAGAAAAAAAGAGGTAGGGAGAGGCCTGCTTTGGAGACGTCGCGAAGAATTTGGCAGTGCACACAGAGCCCTCCCCAGCCAAGGATAAAAGCCAGCACCGGCAAAGGCGCCTTGCCAGCCGCGCCGGCGCAGCCGGAGGTGACCTCCAGCAGGCATTGTACCAACAGGAGGGCCGGCTCAGACAGCGGCAAAAGGCGCAGCAGGGCGGCTGCGCAGGAAAACAGGATGACCCACACACAGACGGAGACAATGCCGGCACAGCCCTGCGCGGCGGCTTCTACCAGAGCGCCTGCCATGGAGCAGGCGG
>USBP01000113.1 GCA_900552985.1 uncultured Oscillospiraceae bacterium | reverse complement strand
CCACCCGCCGCATGGGTGAGCTTAGCGAGCTTGTTTCTCAATTTAAAGTTAATATGACGGAAACAGGCAAGGACGCTCAGATCAACTACCAAAACACGCCGGTGCGCGTGGTGCCGCTAGAATATGCGAACCTCATTAAATGGTTCACAAACCGCTCTGAGGGCCTGCCGGGCTACATTGTGGTGAATCTTGTGAATCAGTCCGCTGAGGTGAAGACGGTGGAAGGCGGTATTAAATACACCACCGCCGAGCACTTTAACCGCTACCTGATGCGCCACCTGCGCTTCCAGTACCCGACGTATATGTTTGCAGAGCCGAATTTTGAGATCAATGAGGAGGGCGAGCCCTACTGGATCTGCCCGGTGGAGGATAAGACCATCGGCCTCTTCGGCGGCACGGATATCAAGGGCGCGGTGCTCGTCAACGCCACAACGGGCGAGAGCACCTACCACACCATGGATGAGCTGCGCAACGATGCGGCGCTGCAGTGGGTGGACCGTGTGTATTCCGATGAACTGCTGGTGGAGCAGTTTAACTACTATGCGCAGTATCAGAAGGGCTTCTTTAACTCCATTCTTGGCCAGGAGGGCGTGCGCAAGACGACGGAGGGCACAAACTTCCTCGCGATGGATGACGACGTGTATATGTATACCGGCGTGACCTCGATTACGAGCGATGAATCCATCGTGGGCTTTATCCTGATCAACCAACGCACGAAGGAAGCGAAATTCTATCCCATGGAGGGCGGCGCGACGGAAACCTCCGCTATGGTCTCTGCGCGGGATATGGTGCAGGATCTTGGCTACAGCGCGACGTTCCCGCTGCTGCTGAACATCAGCGGCCAGCCGACCTACTTTATGTCCCTGAAAGGCGATTCTGCACTGGTGAAGAAATACGCTATGGTAAACGTTTATGATTACGGGATTGTGACGGTTGGCGATACAGTGGAGCAGTGTATGAACAGCTATGCGGATCTGATGGAGGAGCGCAAGGGCGTTGACCTGGATGTCGATATGACCGGTATCCATGAAGGGGAGGATGATTCTCAGGAGGAGCAGCCGAAGACCCAAACGGTCACTGGTACGGTTGCGGATATCCGCACGGCGGTCAAGGGCGGCGAGAGCTATTACTATGTAAAGCTGGAACAGGGCGCCCCCTATTATGCGATCAAAGCCGCTGATGCGGAGGCAGTCGTCATCCTCAATGTGGGCGACACCGTTACGGTGACAATCCCAGCTGATGCGAAGGGTGACATCATTTCGGCTTCCGCCATTGCAAAGGGCGCACCGGCAGAGGAGAACAGCGCCGCATAAACGGGCGCTGAAAAACAGAAGAAAATATGGCCGCTGGTGAAAACCGGCGGCCATATTTTATTATATTGCAGATATGTAATATCCAATTTCCAACTGTAATATCTAAGGCGGCGCAGTCATAAGGATATTATTTTAATCTTGAATAAGTCTCTGGTTGCACCACAAATAAAAGGACTTATTTCCTGCGGCCTGGGCGGAAACCAAGGAAGTATCCATGAAACAGATTCGGTCAATAGAAGGCCAAGGCCTCGGAACGGTCAAGACCGTTCCCTACAGGGCGAAGCGGCCAGAAGGATTCCTTTGATATTTGAATGAGCGCCCGGTTTCGCTGTACGAGACCTCATTCTCTTGCGTCTGCAAATCAGACCTCAGATATCAGATGCCAGACGCGGAAGCCAGAAGCGGCTGCCTCAGAGGCGGTGACAGAAAGCCTTTTTGGGGATAAGAGGGTTATCCTGCTGTTGCCGGGGCAGGGCTTTATTTGTAACCACATCTGAGATCTAATCTCTGCTGTCTGACGTCCGACATATAAATTGATCTAATTCTCCTCCCCTCCGGCCTGGGCGCAGCAGCTTTGGCAGAGAGAAATTCCATGAATTTTTACCAGAGGCCCCGGCGAACCGCAGAAAAAACAGGCGCAGTTCTGCTTTTGCAGCAGAAAGGAGCCGTCCTCCTGCAAAATAAATTTGATACGGGCGTTTGGCGCAATGTCGAACGCCCGGCGCAGCGCGAGCGGCAGCACAATCCCTCCCCGTTTGTCAACCTTACAAAGGCTATGTTTGAATGGTTCCACGGCGGTCTCTCCCCTATGCGTTAATTTTGTTGCGGATGCCATGCCGCCGCTTCCTGCTTTAAAAGAAAACGGCATTTGGCGCAGATTGGAAAGGTGCGGTAGGCCTTTAAATCCTCTTCGCCTCCGCAGAAAAAGCAGGATGCTACATGCTTTTGCACAACGATGCAGTTGCCCTCTGCATGCATTTCCAGCGGGTCCTGACTGGAAAAGCCAAGGCTTTCCCGCAGGGAAAGCGGGAGTGAGACACGCCCGACTTTATCCACCCTTCGGACAATATTGGTGGTGACCATCCCTTTTCCTCCTTCCATTTATATTCATAAAATTTACAGATTTCCTTCTTCTACCAGATAAACTATTCGCAGTATAGCATTTTTCGGCAAAGCTGAGTTAAAAATGTGAATAATGTTCAACTTATAATATCAAATTTCTTCTGCTCTCTCAGATGAACAAAAAAAGTGAAAATATCGCAAATGCAGCGGATAAGAAAAAAATGTATAATATAGAATTTATTTTCTGTTTATAATTTTGTTAAAATCTATTGACAAATCAAAACGCAAAATGCTAAAGTAAAATCCTAATCCAATCGTTAAAACTGAGCAACAGTGGAGCGATGGCAGTATTTTAGGGGGCATTATTTATGAAAAGAAGCAAGCGGTTCCTGGTGGTGGTGCTGAGCCTGGCATTGCTGGCCGGCGTGGTGGCAACCGGCGCAGGTGCGTTGGCTCCGGAAAAGCATTGGGTTGGCTCGTGGAGCGCCGGGATGACGGATATTTCCATATCCCTTCTGGAGGGGCAGGAAAACAGCGACGGCCTGAGGCTTTCGGCCTTTGCGAAAAACATGACGGCGCGCATCCGCCTGACGCCCACGCTTGGCGGTGACAGGCTTCGCTTTTGCCTGTCGAATGAAAACGGTACGGCGCCGCTCGTGCTCCATGAGGTGAGCATTGCGCGCGCGGCAGGCGATTCTGGCTCCTCAATTGTGGAGGGGAGCAGCATTCCAGTCACGTTTGGCGGCAGCCGCGAGGTGACGATCCCGGCGGGCGAAATTGTCTACTGCGACCCGGTGGAAATGGAGGTGCATGCGCTGGAGGATCTGTGTGTCACCTACTATGTACAGGATTTTGGCCGGGTGGAGACAATGGCCCTCTACGGTGGGACAACCTATCTCACCTTGGGCAACAAGACGGAGTCCACTGATTTTGTGGGCCTGAAGCTCTCCTTCGGCACATTGGTGTCCGTTGTGCCGCTGCTCAGCGGGCTGGATGTCTATGCGGATGAGGACGCCTATTCCATTGTGGTCATTGGCGATTCCACGACCAGCAACGATATCCCGAAACTGCTGGCAAAGCGGATCATTGAGGAAACTGGTGAAAATAAGGTAGGCGTCCTGCAAAAATCCATTGTGGGCAACTGCCTGCTGAATGACGGCGCAGGAGCAGTTGGCAATATCTATGGCAAGGCGATGCTCAGCCGCTTCCAGAAGGATGCGTTGGAGCAGCCGGGTGTGAAATACACATTGGTAAAAATCGGCCTGAACGATATTCTGCATCCGCTCTGCAAGAGCATGGAGGGCATTGCACCGAAGGTTACGGCAGAGGATGTCATCGCCGGTTACCGGCAGCTGATTGAGATGGCGCATCATGCGGGCGTTAAAATCGTGTTTGCAGAATCCTCCCCCTGGAAGGGCTACACCCGCGATTTGCTCAAAACCGGCAATGCAGATCTGGAGTGGACGCCGGAGGCCCAGCAAATGTGCGATGACCTGACGCAATGGATCCGCACAACGGAGGAAAGCGACGGCTCCATCAATCTGGATTGCCTGAAGGATCCGGAGGATCCCACCAAGATGCCGGATGGCTATACAAGCGACGGAGCGCACCTGCTGCCGCCCGCACAGGAGGCGTTTGTGGCCTCCATTGACCTCTCCCTGTTCGGCGTGGATGTTTCACAGGCGCCATCGGTAACGGAAACGACCCAGCAAGACGTTTCCGAGCCCGCAGAAGAGCCGGTGAGCACTACGGCGGCTCCGGCTGTGGAGGAGACGCTGCCGGAGGCCACTGAGCTGGAAACGGGAGCCGAAACGCTGCCGGTGGACGATGCCACAGCAGAGGAGGATACGGATGGAGTGCCTGCCCCGTTAGAGATTGCGGATACAGGGGATTCCCTGATGGTAGGCGGCGCTATGCTGGCTGTGTTATCGGCGTGCGGCCTGTTACTTGTGACGCGGAAGCGGAAATAAACCTTTGGAGGAATACCGTTTAAACGGATATTGGCCCACCCTCTGGTACGAGGGTGGGCCGTTTTTTATGGATAGATAAATTAATTTAATTAAAATATTAATAAAATTAAAAAAACGATTGACAAATTGAATAATACGTGTTATTTTGAAAGGGAAGTAGGAACTGAATCAGGGGAGGTGAATGCATTGCCGCATGAAATGATTGGGATTTGCCCTGTTTGTGAAGGGAAACTCAGCGTAACGAAGCTTTCCTGCCACCAATGCGGGACGGAGATCAGCGGGGAGTTTGCGCTATCCAAATTTAATGCGCTTAACCGGGAAGAACTCGCATTTGCGGAAACGTTTTTACGTGTGCAGGGCAATATTCGGGAGATGGAGAAGGAGTTTGGCATCTCTTATCCCACTGTGAAAAAGAACCTGGAGACCATTATCCGGAAGATGGGATTTGAAGTGAAGAAAAAGAACGGCCAGCAGGAATTGCTGGAGCAAATCCGCAACGGGGAGCTCACCGTGGATGAGGCAATTCTGAAAATCAAATCGGAACAGGAGGGGCAGCTATGACGGCCAGAGAGGAAATTTTACAGATGGCAGAAGAGGGCGTGATCACACAGGAGGAAGCTCAGCGGCTGCTGGACGCATTGGGGGAGAGCGCCTCCGGTCAGACAGCCGGCGATACCGTGCAAGAGAAACCGCCCGCCTGCCCGCCGGAAGGCGTGATAACGGGGTGTGGCACCCGGACGGAGAACCCCGGCAAAAAAATCCGTGTGGAGGTGGAGGTCGGCGGCCTGCAGCTGCTGCCCTCTGCGGATGGCAGGCTTTATTCAGAAGTCAAGCTGCACTCCATGCGGGATAGGCTATCCAATTACAATTATGGCGTAGAGGAGCGTGGGGAGGAAACAGTTGTGCATATGAGCCGCAAGCTGTTCCGCCCCTGGGGCCGGAACGAGGGCGCAACGCTTGTGGTTTATGTGCCGCGTGATACGGCAGTGGCCGATTGTAAGGTGAATGTGGGCGGATGCACGGCAGAAGGGGTTTGCGCGGATCAGCTGAAACTGCGCACCGAAACCGGCGGCATCCAATTGACCGGCGTACACGCGCAGGAGGCGTTTGTCGAGACCTCCACCGGCGCAATCAACTATGGAAAGGGCAACGCTGTGGCACGGCGCCTTTCCCTCAAGGCGAATGTGGGCGCAGTGTCCGCCCGCCTCCCACTGGACAATGGCTTTCACCTGAGCTACTGCACAAATGTCGGCAAGGTGAGCAGCCACCTTCCCGCCTCGGTTACCGTTCACAGAGCGGGCGCACAAAACTTGGTAGGGGATAGCGGCGAGCTGACCTATGGGGACGGCTCCTGTGCAATCCAGATTCAGGCAAACACAGGCGC
>USBP01000112.1 GCA_900552985.1 uncultured Oscillospiraceae bacterium | reverse complement strand
GCGCGCTTTTTTATGGATTTGCCGGAATTCGAGGTATTTCTTGACAGGGAGCTTCTGGGGTTTTATACTGATTTTATCAATTAATCAGGCCGATTACAGGATAGAGGAAAGAGGTTGAAATGTATGAAACGTTCCCTTCAATCAGCCGCCCTGGTGTTTTCCGTGCTGGCATTTTGCTATACGGCCTTTGTGGCGCTGGCCTATCTCGTGCCGCGGCTGGTATCCTATGACGACGCTTTCTTTTTCATTGGTATGTGGGCTGTGCCAGTGAGCAGCCTGTCGGTTGTGGTTTACTCCCTGGTCTGTGCCAGGGGAAACCGTATTCCCTTCCTGCTGAAGGCTGTTTCCATGGCAGCGATTCTGTTTTGGGCGGTTTTTCTTCTGCTGGTCTTTTGGATAGACCTTCCCAAGGTGGATGCCGTATTTCGGTATCAGTCGTTTCTCTTATCCCTTCTTCTGCTTGCGTGGATCGCCTTCTGGATCAAAATCAAAATAAAAGATGCCAAACCATGAGTGGTTCAGCCACTCTGGTGCGTCAAATTAAAAAGAGGCGGCGGTTAATGGGATGTAGGGTTTGTTCTTTAGCCCCTTTTATTTAATTTTTAACATATAATACATAGAAAAATTATAGATAAAAATATCAAATATATTGTTGACATTATATAAATGTAATGATATCATATTTGTGGGCCCAATGGAAATCAATTCATTACAAGAGAATCAAATCCATTTGCCATCCGGATGGAAGGAGACTTGGAACTGTAAGGAGATTTATAGTAAAACATAATCTCCAACATTTAGTAAAGGAGAGTTCTTTATGAAGCGGTTGCTTTCACTGGCAATGGCGCTGTTGATTCTTTGCGGAACATCAATATGTGCTTTTGCAACGTCTGACAGTAACACGAGAACAATCAATTCAAACCCATTGAAAAGAATTCAGGCAAACGTTTGGATCGATACATGGGCAACTAGCTCCGGAAATTCTAACAGATGGGAATACACTGTTTCTGCTAAATTTCTGGACAATAAGGATCATGTGGAATGGATCAAAACAGAATGGTATGCATTTGCTAAAATTAGAAAGTCTACGGTTATCACACTGGGAATAGGAGGAAGTACAACCAAAGAATTAACAGTTTCTGCTTCTGCATCTTCAGAATGGCAAGTGAAGTATACCCCGAAAGCATATTGGAAGAATGGAAACTATTACACAATATCTGACTGGGCAAATACATTAGTGGTTAATTCTAGGGCAGATTATGCGGCTGGTTCGAAGGGCATTACAAATACAGCGTCTGTAAAGGTATTTGGAGACCCGAAGACCTATTCTGTATCGGCTACTACCTGAGTAATGATAATTGCAGGAGGGGCTATCCTGTCGTTTTGGTAGTCTCTTCTGCATTTTTTTGGGGGATCAGCATGAGAAAAAGCTTATCTTTTGTTTGTGCCATCATTTTGCTGTTGGGTCTGCTTTCATCCTGCTCTATCGGAGGCAGGGAATATGCTGATGTTTTTAAATCTGCTTATTTAGAAACAAACAAGATTTATTTTAACTATTTTTCCTCGAAGCTGCTGCTACTGAAAGCTGGAGATGCGGGTCGGGAAGAAAACCAAGAGGATATCATTCAGTATCCTTTTCGTAATAATAATGCTTATTTTACAAGTGGCAGCAGCACAGAGAATCATTTTAAAATTTTGAAACTGCAGGGGAATACACTTCAGACCGTTTTTGAAGTGCCGGATCAATCCAATAGCGCGCTTTTTCCCTTGGATGAGTATCAGGGAGAGCTTTATTTTATTAAGACCATATATGACGACGGTATGCCTCAGAGCAGCGTGATCTGTATGTATCAGGGCAATCAGCTGGTAGAACTGAAAAATACGCAATGCCAGTCAATTACCTCCGGTGTGATTATTGATGGCATTGTATACTATATTTCTATCAGGGATCTTCAAAACCAAGTTGCAGATATTATGAAGGTTAGCTTAAACGCTCCGGATCAATCTCCTGTTGTTTATGAGGCCAATACCAAAAGTTACTTTTTATATCGATTTCAGAACGAGCTCGTGTATACGGATGAACAGTTTATCTATGCCGGAGAGCATACCTACGCATATGAAAACTCTGATTATGTCTCCTTTCTGGATGCTAGGCAAATAATGATCCAATCGCACGATCAGAAAGACGGCGGAATGATCCTGATTTATGATTTAAACACAGGGCGGTTGTTAAAGCAGTTTCCATATTGCGACGCCCTGCGGATTGATGAGCAGCAAATAGAGCTGCTTTATTCAGATGGCGTAAAAACCTATCAATGGGGGAGTTAAATGTTAGAGCTAAAGGATCTTTCACTCGCGTTTGGGGATAAGGTGATATTTGACCACCTGAATTTTTGCTTTCAGGATAAGGGGATTTATATCATCAGAGGCGAGAGTGGAAAAGGGAAAACAACGCTGTTGAATGTGATTGCAGGCTACGTTACCCCGGACGCAGGAGCAGTCCTGACAGACGAAACGGATCGTTTGGGATACCTTTATCAGGATGAAACACTGTTTTCTAACCTGACTGTGCGGGAAAATTTGTTCCTTAAGTTCGCGGCAGCCGATAGAGGGTTCAGCTTTGAATCGCTCTGCGAGGAGGTTTTAGAAAGACTAAAAGTGGGAGAACTGATCGACAGAAAAGTGGAACTCCTCTCAGGCGGGGAACGGCAGCGGATCCAGATCGCCAGCATGTTATTGGATGAGCCGAATATTGTTTTATTGGATGAACCAACCTCAAAGCTTGACCGTAATAATGCAGAGAATATTTTGGAAATCATCAAAACCGCATTTCAGAACAAAACTGTAATTATTGTCACGCATGAAGAGATTGATTATGGAGAGCATTCGGTCAGCCTGATGCTGGAAAACGGAGGGCTTGTCTTTGAACAAAAATAGTTTAAAAAAGGTTTCTGCACTTCTAAAGAAAAAAACCACCTCCTATTTGAAGGTGTCGTTTGTGGTCTTTGTGATTTCCCTTATGATCGTAGCGTCCGTTTCGGTGGTTGGGATATCGCAGTATGTGAACCTGCAACATGAATTTATCAAAAATGATAATACGCATATCATCTGTGTGGGGGGCATTGAAGTTGGGAATCGTTATGATAGCCTGACGGTAAAAGACCGTGAAGCCATTTCTAAGATACTTCAAGCCAATTATCCTGATATGGCATTCGAGCTCATTCTGCAATCGCGTATCCCAAACGGCATATCGGATAAGGAAGGGAATCATTTTAGTTTTTATGTGGTCGGAAACGACTGTGCCAAATGGTTAAAGCTTGATCGAATGGAGGATGATACGGTCTATTCTGCCGATCCGGATGAGAGCTTGCCCGCTGAAATTTGCCTTGAGCTGCCTGTGATAGAAAGCCAGGGCGGTGGTATGCTTGCAGATCGTTATGTGGATTATAAGGTGCTTTTTAATAATGGCGCTGATCCCAAAAATATATTTGAAACATATAGCAATACTCCTGGCAGGCATTATTATATCAATTATAATACATACATCAATTTGACCTCCGTGATGTATCAGATCCCAAAGAGTCAGGTAGCAGCGCAGGACACGGTCGAGCAAATTTTTATATACGTAGCAGAAATTCAGGATGTTGAAAAAGCGGCCGTCCTTTTAAACGGGAAGGGCTATGCAACAGATTATACGTTGAAAGCGTTTGAATCGCTTGATCGAACGGTTCAGTCGCTGATTAAAATAGGCGCCGCGGTGATTCTTGCAATCTTTGTTTTCACCTGTGTTAACTTAATCCTCTCTTTTGATTCCTACCTCAAACTGCAGAAGAAAGACATTGCGATTTTAAAGCATCTGGGCTATAGAAATGCCGATATCCGGAAAATATACCGAAAAAATATTTCCGGGATTTTTTTCAAATTGGGGATTGGGGTTACGGCCTACACAGCGGCTATTGGAATGCTGCTGGTGGAGATGAACCGGTGGGTGTATGTGCTCGGCCTGATGCTTGCGTTGGATGGCGCCCTGCTGCTGGTGTTGGCGATTATTTCTGGATGTGTGGTAAACAGGTATGTCAACAAGGGTATGCTTGAGCTTATGAAGGTAGATAAAGCCTTTGAGTAGCAGGCATGAGCCGGGGAATCTAATTGCAGGATCACATAGGATATGTGATTGAAAAGAAGAAACTGGCCCGCAATGAGGCATTCCCCATTGCGGGCCGGTTTCCTTATCCGGGCATGGCGATCGGTGGTTTTGTGTGGACGGCTTACGAACGAAAACGTTTGCGGCATTTCTTGACAGAGTTCTCCCGGGCCGGTATACTGATTTTATTAACTGGAATCAGGAGGGATCATATGGAAAAGCATCAGAAGCCCTTGCATCTGACGGTTATTTCTGATATTCATTATTATTCAAAAAAAACCGGGGTGTCCGGCAAAGCGTACGATTTTGCCAACGCGAAAAGCCAGAAGTTGCTCGCCGATTGCCCGGAGGTGCTCGAGGCGGCATTCCGGCAGATTGCGAAGGATCAGCGCAGCGAGATTGTGCTGCTCTCCGGGGATACGACGAATAACGGCGAAGTGGATAGCCACAGGGAATGCCTGGCCCTGCTGCGCAGGCTGAAGGATGCCGGAAAGCGTGTTTACGTGCTCACCTCCACGCATGATTATCAGGAATCCGGGGAGACGGAGGGCTATGCCGGAGATGAAAAAATCCAGGTGCCCGCCCTGCGCCGGGAGGAGCTGTGGGAGCTCTACCGCCCCTTTGGCCCGGACGAGGCGCTGGCCGTGCATCGGGAGAGTATGAGCTATATTGTGCAGTTAGCGGAAGGTTACCGCCTGTTTGCCCTCAACGATGACTCCAATGGCGCGGGGAAAAGCGGCTTTTCCGACGAGTGCTTCCAGTGGATTGCGCAGCAGGCCCGCAAGGCGCGGGAGGAGGGGCAGTTTATCATTGCCATGACGCACCATCCCATGCTGTCGCCTTCCCCGTTTTATTCCATCATCGGGGCCGGGGATATGATGGGCGATCATGCCCGGCGCGTGCAGGAGTTTGCAGATCTTGGCATCCAGTTCATGCTCACAGGCCATACGCATATGCAGGATGTCTCTTATGCTGTGAGCGAAAAAGGCAATCTGTTTTATGATTTGAGTACGCCGGCTCTCTGCGGCTATCCAGGCACGATCCGGCAGCTGACCCTTGACCCCGCTGCGGGCGAGGTGCGCCTCTCCACAGATTTGATTACCGAGCCGGTGGCGCTCGATCTGGGCGAAAAAACATTGCAGGAGCATTTTACCGATCAGTTCATCGGCATGATCCGGGATGTGATTCTGGCCGCAGGCGAGGATACCGACCGCTTTGCCAATATGGCCACGGCATTCAGCGTGAAAAAAAAGCTGAGCTACCGCATCGGCTGGCTCATCAAAGGCCCTGCCAGGCTGCTTGCACGCCTGAAAATTGGGACAGTCGGGAACTGGACGCGCGCGGAGACAGGCCTTTCCAAAGCGGACTATGCAGCTATCCGGGAGGAAAAGGTGCTGGATTTTATCATTTCACTGGTGCTCAGCCTATATGGCGGGGATGCGCCCTATACGCCTGATACGCCCCATTACAAAATTACATGCGGCGTGCTGAATATTATTGATTCTGTGCTGCGTGTGCTGCATATCCGGCTTGGGAAGCTGATTAAGGGTGTGGACAGCGTCCGGTCGCTTGTGGAGCCGCTGCTTTATAACGCCGGTATTTGCGATGCAAAAGCGGTTTTGCCGGTTTATCCGAA
>USBP01000111.1 GCA_900552985.1 uncultured Oscillospiraceae bacterium | reverse complement strand
TTTCCTTGCAATGGCTCAAAATCCAGCGCGCATTCCGCACGTTGAAATGCATCCGTATTCCCTCCAACCCAATCAAAGATTTGGGCTGTTTCGGAGAACCTTGTATCATTGATTTAGGCTGACGTCCTGCGGCTGCGGCCGTACATTGCGCTTTGCGCAACGAAATCATGTACATTCTGTCAAACTGCATCGCTCGGAAGAAAACAGGGCAGGCGGAGATGCCGGCTATGAATGATTGGGGGCAGAGCGGCTGCGGTAGCGCTAATTTGAAAGGGGCGTTTTTCATGGCGGAGCCATTGTATTACTGGGAAAATCCGGCGGTCATTCAGGAGAATAAGGAAGAGGGGCACGTTATCGCGATGCCGTATGATGATTTTGCTTCCGCAGCGGCACGCGGGCAGTCTCCCTATCAAAAATCGCTCAACGGCTTCTGGCGCTTTTATTGGCAGATGGGCGTAGAGGGCCTGCCGGAGCATTTTCAGGCGGAGAGCTTTGACGATCGTGCGTGGGATACCATTGAGGTGCCGGGCGTATGGCAGGTGCAGGGCTATGGGAAGCCGGTCTATCTCTCCTCAAGCTACCCGGATGCGATTGAGACGGCAAAGGATAAAATCCCAGCCATTGATCACGATAAAAACGAGGTGGGTATTTACCGCACATGCTTTACCGTGCCGGAGCAGTGGGAAGGAATGCAGGTGTTCCTCCACTTCGGGGCGGTCAAATCTGCGTTTTTTCTCTATATCAATGGCCGGCGCGTCGGATACTCCCAAGGATCTATGACGCCCGCCGAGTTTCGCATCACAGAGTATCTCCACGAAGGAGAAAATCAGCTGACGGCGGAGGTTTACCGGTATTCCGATGGCACCTATTTAGAGGATCAGGATATGTGGTTCCTCAGCGGGATTTACCGCGACGTATACCTTTATGCAGAAAAGGAAATCTATCTGCGCGATTTTTATGCTCGTGCGGAGTTGGATGAAGCTTGCGAAGATGCTGTGCTGAGCATTTGGACAGGCGTTGTCAATTTCAGCGGAAAGGCAGTGGAGGATATCTCGCTGGAGGCGGCGCTGATCGGGCAGGATACGCTCTCGTTTGAGCCGCTTGAGTTAGTTGCGCTGCCGGGCGCTACGCGAAGCTTCTTTACCGTTGATATTGAAAAGCCGCTGCAATGGTCCGCAGAGACGCCAAATCTTTACACACTGGTGCTGACGCTGCGCCGGGAAGGGCGCGTTCTTTCCTGCAAAAGCGCCCGCATTGGCTTCAAGCGTGTGGAGATACGGGGCGAACAGCTGCTCATTAACGGCAAGCCCGTTTTGCTCAAGGGCGTCAACCGGCACGATTTTGACCCCGATCACGGCTGGGCGGTGCCCCGTGCACGGTATGAGCAGGATTTGGGCCTGATGAAGCGCGCGAATATCAACGCCGTGCGCACCAGCCACTATCCCGACGATCCACTGTTTTACGAGCTGTGTGACGAATATGGGCTCTACGTGATGGATGAATGCGATCTGGAGACGCATGGCGTGCGCCGCAAAAACGTGCCGGGCAGCAACCCGATGTGGACGCAGGCGGTTGTTGACCGGGCGCGCCGTATGGTGCTGCGCGACCGAAACCATGCCTGTGTCTGCATCTGGTCGCTCGGCAATGAAGCGGGCGACGGCGATAATTTTAAATATATGAAGCAAACCATTCTGTATCATGACGATTCCAGACCGGTGCACTATGAGGGCGATTTTGACCTGACGACCTCCGATTTTATCAGCCGGATGTATCCTGATGCCGCCATGATGGAAAAGCTGGGCAACCGGTTGCCCATTACCGTATCTGCATTTGAAAACGTCGCAAATTCCCTTGCTGCGGATAATAAGCCGATCCCTGCGGAGAAGTATCACGGCAAGCCGGTCGTGCTGTGTGAGTTTGCGCACGCAATGGAAAACAGCCTGGGCAATTTTCAGGAGTTTATGGATGCCTTTGAAAAATACGAGAATCTCTGCGGGGGATTTATCTGGGATTTTGTCGATCAGGCGATCCATAAGCGGGTAGGCGGCGCTGATCAGTGGCTCTATGGAGGGGATTTTGACGAGGGTGCGACCAGCGGATATTTTTGTGCAAACGGAATCGTAGCAGCTGACAGAACGCCGCACCCCTCTTATGATGAAGTGAAGAAGGTCTATCAGCCGGTTAAGGTTGAGGCAAAGGATTTGCTCAGCGGGAGGTTGTTGGTACGGAATAAATTTCTTTTTAAGGATTTATCTGGCCTTCAGCTGATTTGGTCCGTGCAGGCTGCGGGGAAAACCATACAATCCGGCCGGGAGGAGGCGCTGAACGTCCCGCCCGGGACGGCGAAGGAGCTGAGGCTGCCCTATGATATCACGGCGTTGCCTGCCGCAGAATGTATTTTGACGGTATCTTTTGTTACCACACAGGAGCAGCGATGGGCTGAGGCAGGGTTTGAAGTGGCCTGGGATCAGTTCCTCCTGAAAAAGGAGGTGGATTCCCGGCAGATCCCACAGGGCCCTCCGATCAAGCTGAAACAAAACGGACCGTTCCTCTATATCAGCGGAGGCGGCTTCCAGGCGGTTTTGGAGAATGGCGTATTGACGTCGTTGGCTTACGATGGGCAGCCCTGCCTTGCTCAGGGCGGGGGGATCCGGCCGAATTTCTTCCGCGCGCTGACGGATAACGATATCGGCGCCTTTAATTTCGCCCCACAGTTCGGCGCGCTGAATCCTGAAAACCAGTGGAAGCTTGCCAACCGGCTGCTGCGGGCCCGCAGTGTATCCGTTTCCCAGGGCTCCGGCAATGAAGCGGTGGTTCATGTGAAATGGTTTGTCCCCTTCGCCCGGGGGGTAGAGACGCAATACCGCTTCCGCCCGGATGGCTCCATCCTCGTGCGGCATGCGGCCGCTTCCCTGGCGGGCAGACTGCTGCGGGTTGGCCTGCGTATGGTGCTGCCCGCCGGCTTTGAGCGGGCAGGATGGTATGGCCGCGGTTTTCAGGAAACCTATTGTGACCGCAAGACCGGGGCAAAGATTGGCCGGTATGAAGCCCCTGTCCCCGATTTGGAGACACCCTATATGCGCCCGCAGGAGAATGGGAATCGGGTGGATGTGCGAGAGCTGTGCATGCGCAGGGCGGACGGCTCCGGGCTCTGCTTCCGGGCCCTGCCGGGCACAGTGTTTGAATTCAGCGCGCACCGCTATAGCCTGGAATCGCTTGAAAAGGCCCGCCACCAGCACGAGCTGATACGCGGAGAAGAAACGCACCTCTATTTGGATGCACGGCAATGCGGCGTAGGCGGAGATATGCCTGGCATGGCTTGCCTGCGGGAACCCTATATCCTCCACAGCGGTGTGACGTATGGATTTTGTTTCACAATTTCTCCCCTGAAACCGGATGAGGCTGCGGACTAACGGGCCATTTGTAACGAATTTTTGAATTCTTATACGTACCTATTGAGCTTTTTTCTCCCCGTGCTATAATGTACGACAAGAGCGAAAGGGGTATGAAGACGAATGGACGTCCGGAGAAAACGAGATAAATTTGATGCCATGCGCGAGGATGCGATTGAGAGAATCCTCTCTGCGTCGATGCAATTGTTTTCCGAGTGCGGGTACGCAGCTACGACGATCCAGATGATTGCGGATCGTGCAAGGGTGGTTCCCAGCGGAATCTATCATTATTATGCGGGAAAGGCGGAGCTGCTGAAAGCGGTAGTGGATCGTCTGGTCAAAAAGGTGGAGGCTTTCTTCACAAATTCAGATGTGTCTGTTTCCCGTAAGACGGATATGGTTCACTTTTTGGATTACAGCGTTCAGGTGCTGAAGGAAAATATTGCGGATGTGCAGCTGCTGACGATGCTGATCCTGCAAAAGGACACGCCGCCGGATTGCTCGGGGAGGGTTACGGATATTATCCAGTTCATCGGGCAGAATATTCCGCAATTTGAAATGGATGAAAGAAGCAGGGAGGATTTTATCTACCTGCTGGAGGATTTGTTTGCAGCGACGATCATGTTTGCCGTTTCCAAGAATGAGCAGATTTATGACCGGCAGATGCGCGTGATCCGTGAACGGCTACAGTGCATTTTTGCGCGCGATACGGTGTCGGAGGCGCCGGTTGCTTCATCTGGAGCGGAGAGATAATTCGGGCCTTTGTAAGAAACGAGGGCGGGGGGTAGCTTGCCTTCTCGATTGACGGTCAAAAGCAAGGAGGATAACGCGGCCAGAAGCGCGGCTACGGCGCTGAAGGCCGATGGATGCCCCTGTATACGGATGCGAAAAATGCCGGCGGAAACTCCCGCCGGCATTTTGTGTTATGCTGGATACAATCGTTCTATTTTTCATCCAGTATATTTACAAGGGGGCTACGGGTTTTACATTCAGCCAAAACAAGCGGAACGCCTTATAGGGTTCGCCGCGAACGGCGCCAATCAAACAAATATTGCTGTGCGATGCCCTGATTGCCCAGAATGCAGGCTGGCAGCCCGTTTGGATAACACTCTGCGACCACCCGTTTCATCCAGACATCCATCGGAAAGGCCTCCATGCGGCCGCAGCCATACAGCAGCGTGCATTCCGCCACCTTTGGCCCTACGCCGCGAATCTGCTGCAAAACGCTGCGCGCCTGTGCCAGGGGAAGCGTGCACAGGGCCTCCAGATTTACAACCCCGGAGGCGACTTTTTCAGCAGCATCCAGAAGGTAACCTGTGCGAAAGCCGGCGCGCAGGGGCGCAAGGGATGCTGCGCTTAATTTGGCCAGACGGCCGGGGGAGGGGAAGGTAAAATCACCTCCGCCGAGGGGATCGCCAAAGGCTTCGCATAAGCGCCGGATGATGCCTTTAATGCGGGGGATATGATTGTTTTGTGAAAGAATAAAGGAACACAGCGCTTCCCAGGGCTCCTGACGCAGGATGCGGATGCCGGGACAGGCGCCGGTTGCCTCCCGCATGACAGGGTCTTGGCAGAATTGCCGGCAAAGGGCCGGATAGTCGCGCTTCAGGTCAAAGTATTTGGACCAGACCTCTTCAAACAATTTGTTGCTGCAAAAGAAAAGCAGCTCGTTCCCCTCCTGACGGACCGTCAGCACATGCCCAAAGGCAACGCCATGGAACGCTCCGTCAGCAAGACGTTCCCAGCGAAAGGCCTGCCCGCAATCTAACGTGCGGGCGAGATCAAAGCCAGGCAGCGTGATGCAGACTGGCGAAAGTGTAGCGGCTTGCATAACAGGGCCTCCTGTTTTCATCTATCCTCCAGAGATTCCATTGTAAAAAGGAGCCGCCGGAGAAACCCGGCGGCTCTGCGATTGCTTTTAGCAGTAGAGCGGATATTTTTCACAGATTGCGGCTACACGGGCTCGGATTGACTCTGCCTGCGCGTCAAAATCAGTTGCAGCCAAATGAATGCAATCCGCGATGACATCCATATCCTCTGCCTGCAGGCCTCTTGTGGTGGCGGCGGCGGTGCCGAGGCGCAGGCCGCTGGTCACAAACGGCTTTTCTGGATCGTTGGGAATCGCGTTCTTATTGGCGGTGATATTGACCTCATCCAAGCGGCGCTCCAGCTCCTTGCCGGTGACGCCAAGCGAACGCAGGTCAACGAGCATAAGGTGGTTATCCGTGCCGCCGGAAACCAGGTTTACGCCCCGGGAGAGAAGGCCGTCGGCAAGCGCCCTGGCGTTGTCAAGCACCGCCTGCTGGTAGGCCTTGAATTCCGGCTGAAGCGCTTCGCCAAGGCAGACAGCCTTCGCCGCAATGGTATGCATCAGCGGGCCGCCCTGCGTGCCGGTGGAA
>USBP01000110.1 GCA_900552985.1 uncultured Oscillospiraceae bacterium | reverse complement strand
CGCCTATGACAACCGCCCCTTGACCTTTGATGAATTTTATCAGCGGCTCGGGCAGAAGATTTTCGTCAGCGCCACGCCCGGCGAGTTTGAGCGGGCAAAGAGCGCGGCAATCGTTGAGCAGGTCATCCGCCCGACAGGGCTGCTGGATCCGGAGGTGATCGTGAAGCCCACAGAGGGGCAGATCGACGATCTGATTTCAGAGATCAACCTCCGCACCGCACGCAAGGAACGTGTGCTGGTAACGACGCTGACCAAAAAAATGGCCGAGGATTTGACGGATTACCTGGAAGCCGCCGGCATCAAGGTGCGCTATATGCACCATGATATTGACACCATCGAGCGCATGGAGATCATCCGCGACCTGCGCAAGGGCGAGTTTGATGTGCTGGTGGGCATTAACCTGCTGCGCGAGGGGCTAGACATCCCGGAGGTATCTCTGGTTGCGATTCTTGACGCGGATAAAGAAGGGTTCCTGCGCTCTGAAACCTCGCTCATCCAGACCATCGGCCGCGCGGCCCGCAATGCACAGGGGCAGGTCATCATGTATGCGGACAGTGTGACCCCCTCCATGGAAAATGCCCTGCGTGAAACACAGCGCCGCCGCGAAAAGCAGATGGCCTACAATGAAGCGCATGGCATCACGCCGAAAACCATCCAGAAGGACGTCCGCGAAGTGCTGGAGATCACAAGCAAAACGGAACTCGACGGGAAGAAGCCGTCGAAGCGCCTCTCCCGCATGGAGCGCGAGCAGCTCATTAAGCAGCTCACCGCTGAAATGAAAGCAGCCGCGAAGATTCTCGAATTCGAGCACGCCGCTTACCTGCGTGATCGAATCAACAAGCTGCGGGAACAGAAATAGGTTCACGAAAAAGGGGCAAACCTCATATGAAAATTGGTCTTGACATGCTGGGTATGGCGCCTCCATCGCGCAGTTTTTCTTTGTCCCATTCCGCAGGCCTCATGCGCCGAATGGCCCGAGATTGGATTTGAGCCGGTTTACGCTCGCCTTTGAGGATTCCTTTGAGGGCGATGCGCTCGACCCTGCCAAATGGAGGCTGCACGGCAAAGGGATCCGGCGCGGCGGCTATTGGGGTTCCTCTCAGGCTTTTATAAAGGGTGGCAGGCTTGTTATCCGCACAGAATACCGGGATGGCGCATATGGCCCCGGCTGGTATCACGCAGGGATCGATACAAAAGGCCTGTTTGAGCAGCAGTATGGCTATTTTGAGGCGCGCTGCAAGCTGCCGAAAGAAGGGCTTTGGTCGGCCTTCTGGATGCTGTGCGGCAGGATGATGCAGGAAACCGGCAACGGCAAGGACGGCGCGGAGATTGATATCTTTGAATCCCCCCTATTACGGCAGGCGGCAGAACGGGCTCGTGACCTGCAACATCCACTATGACGGCTACGGGAAGGCGCACCGGACGAAAAATGCCGGGATCATTCGCGTAGCAAACCCATATGAAACGTTCCACACCTATGGCATGGAACGGAACGAGCGAGAATATATTTTTTATCTCGATGGGGTAGAGAGCTGCCTCACCTCGTTTGGCCAACCCTCGCAGGCGCCGGAATACCTGATCCTGTCCACTGAGGTCGATGGGAAGCAGGGCCGCTCCTTGCGCGGCTGGTCGGGCGATCTCCGGCGGAATCCGGAGCAGATCTGACCCTCGGATTTTGTAGTGGAATCCGTAAGAGCCTATCAATACCGCACGTAGACATTGGAAGCAACGCCGCAGCGAAGCGCATTTCGCTGCGGCGTTTTTGGGCCCTTTTACGGCAATTTCGCTATTTTTTATTGTTTTAAATATATTTTATAAATAGATTGACATCCAAATTTTTACATTGTATAATCAAATAGGAAGGATTTTCATTCCTGTAAGATCTATCAAGAGGTGTGACATGCGTCTTCAAGTTTGGCATAATCCATCTTGATAAGCCAAATTGATTTTGAAAGAGGAGGAGGAAATGGCGTGAAAAAAACGATTGGAAGAATCGTCTTATCGTTTCTTTTATCCTTCACAGGGCTTTGCTTAGGTGCGCTTCTGGCCGGGCTAAAGGATTATAGCGGGTCAAATACTGCATCGTATGTATTATCCAGTTTAGAAGCGGATCTTTGTATCATGCTGGGGATTGTCATATTTTTAATTTTATGTGTTCTGGGCCGTCAGAAAAATATCCTGAACCAGCAGAAAGAGCAATTGGAAGCCTCTCGTGAATTACTGATGCTTTTAAAACACAGTGGAGAAGAACAGATGCCCGCAAAAGATAATCCCGCGCCAGATGAGCCATATCATACAGAAAAGGAGGAAAAATTGAATGAGCTATAGCGTACGTGTTCTCCTGCGCATTCTTTGCTCTATGTTAATTGCATTCCTGCTCCTCTTGCTCTGCCAAATCCCGTTTATTGATCCGTTTTGGGTGGGCATGACGGTTGTTTTGTTTATTGGATTTTCTATTTTGTATCGAATCGAGGAGCTGGGCGATCTGGTCGAGGCGGGCTTCTGGCCAAAGAAAAAAGACGGCAGCAACACCCCCTCTGAGCAGGAAGACGAAACCACACCCCAATAAAACGATGCGCTGTTCCCTGCTGGCGGAGGCCTCCGCCTGTTTTGATCGTCTGAGCTTTACAAAAAAGAAGCGGGCGCTTTCACCCTGCATTTGGTGGGAATCGATTGACAATCCCGCCTTTCAATGTTAAATTTATGTTAAAATAAAAGAGATACCGCTCACATTTTGTACAGGCTGCGGTATCAGGAAGGCGGGCTCCATGAAACGGACACTCAAGCGCATTGGGAAGATTCTATTATCCATTCTGATCACCCTGCTTCTCATCATTGTGGGATTCGTGATCTACCTGACAGCAACGGAATTTAAGCCCGAACCGGTAGAAACGCTGGAGCTCAGCGGCCAAGCAGAGAAAACCATCCGGGCAGGCGGCTCGCTCTCCGTGCTTTCCTACAACATCGGCTATGGATCGCTGGATAAAACACAGGATTTCTTCATGGACGGCGGCAAAAATGTCCGCCCGGAAACGGATGCAAACGTGCAGGCGAACCTCGCCGGGATTTCTGAAATCATCCGGCAGGCGGATTGCGACGTCAATTTTTTGCAGGAGGTCGATCAAAGCTCCAAGCGCTCCTACTTCGTGGATGAGGCAGCCGCGCTGGCCAACCAATCCGGCGGGACGAATGCATTCGCCCTCAACTACTCCTGCCCCTATGTCCCCTTCCCCCTGCCGACGATCGGCAAGGTACAGTCCGGTCTGCTTACCCTGAGTGATTTCGGGGCGGAGAGCGCAGAGCGCATTGCGCTGACCGGCACCTACACGTGGCCGGTGCGTGTGGCGCAGCTTAAGCGTTGCCTGCTCGTGGAGCGGGTGCCTCTGGAGGGCAGCGACAAGGAGCTGGTGCTCGTTAACCTGCACCTGGAGGCCTATGACGACGGCGACGCAAAACAAATCCAGACAGAGGAGCTTTTAAAGCTGCTTACAACGGAATACGAAAAGGGCAACTACTGCATTGCAGGCGGTGATTTTAATCAGACCTTCTCCAGTGTAGATGCTTCGAAATATCCGCTGGTCGATCCGGCTAACTGGAAAGCTGGCACACTTTCCGACGATGTCCTGTCGGAGGGCTGGCGCTTCGCAGTGGACGACAGCGCGCCGACCTGCCGCCTGCTCAACAAGCCCTACAGCGGTAACCGGGAAGAAACCCAGTTTTATGTGATCGACGGCTTCATCGTCTCCCCCAATGTGGAGGTGCAGTCGGTCAGCGTGATTGACACGGATTTTGAATATACAGACCACAATCCCGTCAGGCTGGAGGCAACGCTCCGCCCGTAAGCAAAATCCCCTTATATTCTCTTATCCTATAGCGATCCGTGTACAGAGATGCACGGATGCAAAAAAGCCTACGGCACAGAGGGCCGCTGCAAGCCAAATGCTCTCACACGGCTTGCGCGCTTGTGCCGCAGGCTTTTATTTTTTTGATCTACCGGAAGGTCAATCTGGCTGGATCGTTTGCACCCCGCCCTTTTGCAGCGAAACCTCCCGCTGCGGCAGCCCTGGGCCGGATAGGCAAACGCGCACCGGATTAAGCGCTGTGAGCACCACGCGCTCCACACGGGAGCGCTTGATTTCCGCACGCACCAGCACCCCGCCATGCGCGCGCAGCGTGAAGGAAAAATCCTGCCAGTCTGCAGGCACAGCCGGGCACAGGCGGATGACGCCCGGCTCAGAATACAGGAGCATCTCCTGCACCGCATCCAGCGCGCAGAAATTCCCCTCCAGGGAGAAAGGTCGGTATTTCATCGCGGAATAGCCGCGATCCTGATAATCCCCATTCAGGTGAAACCCATTGGGAGAGCAAAAATATTGAAAAAACGTGTGCAGCGTATCGCGCGCCTTCTCCCCATTCTGCTGCACCGCATAGAGATTTGCCCGCCAGGCAAAAGAATAGCCGACGTAATAATCCGTGCCCAACTGCTCCAGAGCCCGGATGGAGGCGTCAATGACCCTTTTATCCGCTTCCTTTTCATATCGGAGCATCCCCAGCGGGTGAATCGCCATCAGATGGGAAAGATGGCGGTGCGATTCCCGCAGCCGCTCTGTCCTGCTGAGCAGCAGGCAGCCATCCGTATCCACAGCAAGCGGAGCAAGGCCGGCGAGCGTGCTTTCCCACTGGCGCTGGTCCTCCTCCAGCCCGAGCGTTTTGCTCAGTCCCACAAGCTCGCTAAACAAGCACCGCATCAGCGCGAGATCATAGTTCGAGTTTGGAGTGAGCCAGGCTTTCAGCGTGTTGTCATGGATTTCCGGCGAAGAGGAGAGCGGCAGCACCAGCTCTCCGTTTTCGTTTTCTATTAAGAGCGCTCGGATCATCCGGGCGCATTCCTTCAGATAGGGATATGCCTTCTCCTGCAAAAACGCCTGATCGCCCGTGTAATCATAATGCTTTTTGATAAGATGGCAGAGCCAAAGCTGATTGGTTGGGGAAAGGGAATACATCGGCCAGCCACCAAGCGGATTGCCTTGAATATCCATCACACTGGGCAGACACAGGCCCGGCGCCTCAAAATAACTAGCTGCGAACCGGCGCGCCTTCCCCTCCAGCCGAAAAAGGTAGTCGATAAAGCATTCGCCCTCTTCCAAGTGGTTTGCCTTGCAGTAGCTGGAGTAGCACAGCTGCGTATTCAGATCGTGGTGATAATCGCCCTTCCAGGGCGGCAGCTCGCCGTTATCCGCCGTCCATACGCCCTGGAGCGGCATCGGAAACCGCCCCTTGCGCGAGCAGGAGCCCAAAAAATAATTCCCCAGATACCAATTTTTTTCAAGCAGCCGATCCGGCAGCCGGAGATCGCTCTGCGCCCAGAAGCGCTCCCACCAAGCGGCGTGCTCTTTCAGCACCGCGCCGTATCCATCCGCAGCCGCTGTGCGCAGCAGCGCGAGGCTCTGCCCGATCACCTGCTCCTCCTGCGCACCAACCCCAACCGTATAGGCGGCTACCGTTTCGCCCTTCTGACGGAGCACGTATAGAAAGATACCGTAGCACTGGCCTTCGGGAATCTGCTGCAAAAAGTAGCGGATTTCTGCGCCGCCCTCCTGGTACGCTGCGCTGCGGCACGGCTCGTAACGGAGGCCTTGCAGGGATTGGCTGATTGCCTTTTGGGGCCGGTCCTTCCACCGGCGGCGCTGCCCGGCCTTTCCGTATGCGGGCGCTTCCAGCTGAAAGCCGCAGTCCCCGCTTGAAACGCGGAGCATCCCAACTGGCCGGACCGCGCTGACAAAGCTCGCAAGCCGGGTTCTCCCTGCCTCTATGGCTG
>USBP01000109.1 GCA_900552985.1 uncultured Oscillospiraceae bacterium | reverse complement strand
CCTGCCGTGACAGTGGGGAAACCGCTCTCTCCCATAAGGTGGAGCTGGCAGGGAAGGTCGCCATTCTGCTGCTTTGTCTGCCCTTGGTCAAAGCCATGGTGCAGCTCTCTGCCGGATTAATCAAAGGATAGGATTTATGAAAGGGATATATCGAATTGCGCTGGCTTTCTTACTGCTTCTGATCGGGACGGTTCCGGTCTGTGCCGTGCAGGAGGATACGGCGCAGGCTCAGCTGGAGGCCTCCGGCGCAGCAGAGCTGTTTGAAGAGTTGCCGGAGGATACGCAATCGCTTTTTGAGGAGCTGGGCATTGACGAAATTGATTTCAGCGAGCTGTTTCAGACCTCTCCGCGCGCATTGGCGGAGATGTTTCTCGATATGGTACGGGGTAAACTGGAGAACCCGCTGCACGCTGCGCTCCAAATTTTAGGCGTCTTAATTTTGCTTGCCGTGCTGGAAGCCTTCCTCGGAGGGGACAGCAGCCGCATCGGCCAGGCGGAAGCACTGGTATCCGCTTTGTTCTTTTCAATTGTTTTACTGCCGCACGTCATGGCGTGCCTTTCCCATACCTGTGCGGCAATCCGCCTGAACAGCGATTTTATGCTGGGGTTCATCCCCGTTTATGCAGCCGTGGTTTCCGCAAGTGGAAATCCGGCGCTGGCATTGAGCTCGCAAACACTTTTGTTTGGCCTGGCACAGGGGATCGCCCAATTTTCCGACCGTTTTTTAAAGCCCGCTATTGGGATTTTTCTGGCGGTTAATGTGGGCGGTTCCTTAACTCCGGCATTCGATTTCAGCAGTATTTCAAATACAATTAAAAAAACAGTGACGGTTACGCTGGGGTTCCTCGCTACCATTTTTACAGGATTGCTCTCCATGAAAGGGATTTTAGCCGGAACGGCGGACAGCGCGGCGTCTAAAGGCGCAAAATTCCTGATTGGGAGCTTCGTGCCTGTGGTGGGCGGAGCAGTCAGCGATGCGCTGGGCTCGATTGTCAGTTCCCTGCGGCTGGTGCGCGGCGCGGTAGGGGCGTTTGGAATCTTGGCCGTTTTTTTGATGGCGCTGCCCGTTTTTGCAGAGCTGCTGTGATGGCTGCTGGCTTTAAATTTGTGCGCTGTGGGAGCGGAGCTCTTTGCCCAGCAGAGGGCTGCCGTACTGCTGCGGGGCGTCGCTTCGGCGCTTGTAATTCTGGGCGTGATCCTGCTGTTCAACACCGTGCTTTTTATCCTTGCAACCGCTCTGATGCTCTCTATCAAATCAGCTGCATAAAAAGGGGGAGTTCCATGGAGGCACTGAAAAGCTGGGCGTTATGCCTGGTGTTCAGCACGTCTGGGGCTGCATTGGTACATATTCTATCCCCAAAGGGAGCGACAGAGAAAGCAATGCGCGTTATGATTGCCCTTTTTCTCCTTTCCGCCATTCTTTCCCCTTTTTTATCCGGAGAGGGGCTGAAGCTGGATTTGGAAGAGTCGGCACTGGACGAACCGCAGGGCCAGATGAGCGCGGCAGTCGAACGAATGAACCAGGCGCTTGCGGAACAGGCGCGCGCAGGAGTGGAGGAAACCGCACGGCAGGCGCTTGCCGGGATGGGGCTCACAGAAGCCGAAATTCAAGTGGACATGGATATTACGGAGGAATCTATCATATCTATAACAGAGCTCAAAATTTGGCTGCCGGAGACGGCGCAGGAAGATGCGTCCCGGATCAGGGAGGAGCTGAGTCAAGCCCTCGGATGTCCTGTAACGCTGGTATGGGATGAGGCGGTTACCCAATGAAACAGAAAAAGGAACGGAGCGCTATGGAAGCATTTCGTGAAAAAGGCAAAAAACTTTTAGAATCCATAAAAGCAGATAAAAAGCTTGCCATCATTGTGTTTGTCGGTTTCGCAGGGATCCTGCTGCTGCTGGCATCCGAGCTAATCAAGCTTCCGGAAAAGGAAGCAGAGCAAACATCGGAAGAAACCACCCAGACGGAATATAACTATGCGCAGGATATTGAAAAAAGGCTGTCTGATATTGTCTCTTCCATTGAGGGAGCTGGCAAAACCAAAGTGATGGTCACCTTGGAGAATGGAGTGGAGTCTGTGTATGCGGCGGATGGAAGAAATACCAGCGAACGCACCAGTGAGGAAAAAAATGAGGGGATAGAGATCAATGAAAAGAGCAGCGAGGAAAGCGAGTATATTATCCTGCAATCGAATGGCAGCAGGGATGAAGGCCTTGTCATCAAAGTAATCCAGCCCAAAATCCGTGGCGTCGCCATCGTATGCGAGGGGGGAGATTCCGCCTATGTCCGGCAGCATGTAATGCAGGCGGTTACCGCTGTGCTGGATATTGGAGCCTCCCGTGTGAGCATATCGCGGATGGCCGGATAACCGGCCGTGCACCTTTCATCCGTATACACCCGTATGCAGGCTCCCGTTCGGGAAGCGCAAAGAGAACTGCCTGCCCCCATCATTTTATATATCACTCGGTTCCCTGATTTCCGCGCGACGGGCAACGCATCCCCGTTTCCCCGCGCTTTCAAAATACAGAATAAACGAACTACCGATATTGTGGAAAGGATGGCTATGAATATGAGCATGGCGATTGGCAAACGGCAAATTGTATTGGCAACGTTGGTTGTGGCACTGGGCGCAGCGGTTTTTGTGAATTGGTATTATACCAAACCGGATGCAGAGCGGGCAAACACCGGTGTGACCATAAGCGAGCAGGCGACCCAGGCCGCGGGAAACTTAGGGGACGCTTTGCTTGTCAATTCCAGTACAATTGCCTCAGAGGGCAGTACGAAGGCCTCCGATACGCAGCAGGCGCAGGCGGGGGCGGAGGAGGAATATTTTGCGCAGGCGCGGTTAAACCGGTCGACAGCACACGACGAAGCGGCCGAGGCGCTGAATAAGATCATTGAGGACAGCAGCGCTTCCGCAGAGGCCGTGAAGCTCGCCACAGAGGAATTGGCGGAGCTTTCCAATGCGATAAAACTGGAGGCGGATATTGAGAATCTGATTCACGCCAAGATCGGAAGCTCCTGTGTGGTGGTAATCGGAAACGCAACGGCGCAGGTTGTTATCGGAAAAGGGGTTTTAACAGATACGATCCTTGTACAGATCAAAGAAATTGTGCTCAACCAGACCGGTTTTTCCGTAGATAAGATCACTGTGATTGAAGCGAAATAAAGCTGCTACATGGCGCCCCTGTAAAAAATGGTTGTGTCTTTTCGCTTTTGTGTTATAATATTCTTACGATGCTGGCGGATCCTAAGCGTTTTAATGGGCTTGGTGTGTACGGAGATGGAACGCGCGGATCGCCGGCCGGTAATGGTTCCGCTCAGAAAGCGGGGATGGGATGGAAGCTATGGACGATTTAAACAAACGGGATGTAACCGGCGGACTGGTGATTTCGCAGGAGGTCATCGCCGCGATTGCCCTCAATGCCGCGAAGGATATGGACGGCGTCAGTGGCTTTGCCTCCCGGCCCAGGGATTTGCAGGCCCTTCTCCATATGAGGGAGGATGCTTTTAAATCTGTACGCGTGTGGATGAATGAGAATGAAATCAAGCTGCATCTGTATCTCATTCTGAAAGAGGGAAGCAAAATCCCTACTGTCTGCGCACAGGTACAGCGATCGGTGAAAAACGCAGTGCAGAATATGACGGGCCGCGTGGTTACGAAGGTAAACATCAGCGTTGTGGGAGTCGATCTTTCCGAGGCAGCGCCAGCGCAGGAATAAGCTTTTGCTTTTCATATTGCCCTCTGCATCCAGTCAGAAAACGGCAAGGGGACGGGCTTTTCAAAAAGAAAAGCCCCCGCATGGACAGCCGGTTTTCTCAAGATAGTAGGGGGCGGATTTTATGAAACAACGGAGGACAAGCATGACCAGACGCCAGGCACGAGAGCAGGCATTTATTCTTATTTTTGAAAAATCCTTTCATCCGGAAACAACAGTGGAGGAAATGATTGCCGCTGCGGAAGAAGCGCGTTACCTGCAAGCAGATGAATTTGCGGTTTTGCTCGCAAAAACAGAGCAGGAAAAACAGGCGGAAATTGATGCAATGATTGAGCAGAACGCCATTGGCTGGCGGAAGGACAGGCTTGCCCGTGTATCGCTTGCCCTGCTGCGTTTGGCCTTGTGTGAGATGCTGTATATTGAGGATGTGCCCGTCAATGTTTCTATCAATGAAGCGGTAGAGCTTGCAAAAGCGTATGCTACTCCAGAGGATGCGTCGTTTATTAACGGCGTGCTCGGCACGGTATCCCGAAGGCTTGAGGCATAATCGATGGATGGATATTTAGGGATAGATACCAGCAACTACACCACCTCCACGGCCATCTATTGCCTGAATGAGGGCCGTGTTTTGCAACGCAAAAAGCTGTTGCCGGTTCCAGAGGGCGCGCTGGGCCTGCGTCAAAGTGACGCGGTGTTTCACCACACCGTTCAACTGCCGATGCTGCTGGAGGAGCTGGCCGGGGCGTTTTCTGGCAAAATCTGCGCAGTTGGCGTATCCTCCGCACCGCGGGATGGAAAAGGCTCCTATATGCCCTGCTTTCTGGCGGGAGAGGGGCAGGGGAGGACGCTGGCGGATGCGTTGGGCGTGCCGTTTTTAGCGGGGCCCGCCACTGCACGTGCAGTGGCTGCCTTTTTAAAGAAACCGCTTTATTTCTTTTCCCATCAGCGCGGTCACATTGCAGCTGCACTTTACAGCGCGCAAAAGCTCTCTTATATAGACCGGCCGTTTTATGCGTTTCATGTTTCCGGGGGGACGACCGAGGCGCTTTTTGTTTCACCGGATTCGGATCATGTGTTTCAGACAACGCTGCTGGCTCATTCTCTTGATTTGAAAGCGGGACAGGCTGTAGACCGTGTGGGGAAGATGCTCGGCCTGCCGTTCCCTGCGGGGGCGGAGCTGGAGAATCTTGCCCAAAAGTCGCAGCGCCGCTTTCAACCGAAGCCTACAATGAAGGGTGCGGATTGCTGCCTTTCCGGTGTCCAGAACCAATGTGAAAAAATGCTGCGGGAAGGCGCTCCCAGAGAGGAGATTGCCCGCTTCTGTATCGACAGCATCTGTGCAGCGCTTGACGCTATGGCGGAGCGTTTGCTCTGGTCTCACGGGGCGTATCCCTTTGTGTTTGCAGGAGGCGTCATGTCGAATGGAATCATACGCGACCGGCTTCTTCAGAAATATGACGCGAGTTTTGCAGAGCCCTCTTTTTCCTGTGATAATGCAGCCGGGATCGCTATTTTAACGGCGATCCAAAGGCAGCGGGAGGGCGTTTGAAAGCGGAGGGAAGGTGAGCCCATTTGAAAACACCGTTGGTGCTGACGGTTGGCCAGCTAAACACCTATGTGAAATCTCTTCTCGATGGAGACCGAAACCTGGCGCAGGTTTTTCTCTGCGGAGAAATTTCTAATTTTACAAATCATTACCGTTCCGGGCATTTTTATTTTTCCCTCAAGGATGAGACGGCTGTCATTCGTGCGGTTATGTTCCGCTCCAGTGCGCAGCGAATCAAATTCCTTCCACGGGATGGCATGCGGGTGATTGTACGCGGCCATGTTTCCCTCTATGAGCGGGATGGGCAATACCAGCTGTATGTGGATGATATGCAGCCGGATGGCACAGGCGCATTGCACCTCGCCTTTGAGCAGCTGAAGGAAAAGCTGGAGAAGGAGGGAGTGTTCTCTTCGCAGCGGAAGCGGCCTTTGCCGCGTTATCCTATGCGGATTGGCGTGGTCACTTCTCCGACAGGCGCCGCTGTGCGCGATATCATCAATGTTCTCTCCCGGCGGTTCCCGCTCGCGCAGGTGATTCTGCAACCGGTTCAGGTGCAGGTGGCGTA
>USBP01000108.1 GCA_900552985.1 uncultured Oscillospiraceae bacterium | reverse complement strand
GCTGCTGCGCGTTGCCATCAAGCCGACCGCCTCCATCGCGCAGCAACAGCAGACCATCGACTGCGTCTCCCATGAAAACGCCACCCTGGTCATCAAGGGGCGGCACGACAGCTGCATTGCTGTGCGCGCCCAGCCTGTGGTAGAGGCCGCCGTAGCAATAGCCCTGCTGGACGCTATGCTCACACAGGGGGAGGTGGCCTGCCGTGGATAACCCAAAGCTTCATGAAATCCGGCAGGAGATCAACGCCATTGACGATCAGCTCCTGCCCCTCCTGATCCGCCGCATGGAGGCAGCCGGAAAGGTGGCGGAAATCAAACGGGAAGCAGGGCTTCCCGTGTTGGACGCACAGCGCGAGCGGCAAATTTTGGAGCGTATTTGTGCCCGGGGCGGCGCATATGGGAGCGCCTTGCAGGGCGTTTACGCCTCCATGATGGAAGCGAGCCGCGCCTTGCAGCACGATGCGCTCGGCGGCGGCCAGGCTCTGCGCGATCAGGTCACGAATGCGCTGGCCGCCGGTCAATCCTGGCCGGAAGCCCCCCGGGTTGCCTGCTCCGGCGTCAGCGGCGCCTATGCGGATGCCGCCGCACAGCTGCTCTTTCCACAAAAAGAGGTTTCGTTTTACCACGGTTTTGAGGAGGTATTTGCGGCTGTTGCCGATGGAGCGGCCGATTTCGGGGTGGTGCCGATTGAGAACTCCTACGCCGGCTCTGTCCATGAAACCTTCGACCTGATGCTCCGGTACCGTCTCTCCATCGCGGCGGCGGTAGACCTCCCGATTCACCACTGCCTGATGGCCCTGCCCGGCGTCTCACTCCGGGAGCTCAGGCGGGTTTATTCCCATCCACAGGGGCTTGCCCAGTGCGCCGAATACCTGGAATCGCACGGCCTTTCCCCCGTGCCCTGCTCCAACACGGCGGCCAAGCGTCTCTCTGAAACAGGGGAGCGGGAAGCCGCTGCAATTGCCTCAGCTGACGCCGCGCGTATTTTTGGGCTGCAAATTTTGGAGAAAGATATTCAGACAAGCAAAAACAACGCCACCCGTTTTATCGCCATCTCCCGCGAGATGCGTATTTTGCCGCAGGCAGATAAAATCAGCCTGATTTTCACCCTGCCGCACACCACCGGTTCCCTTTATAACGTGTTGGCCCGCTTTGCCCGCTGCGGGCTGAACCTGACCAAGATTGAGTCCCGCCCAATTCCAGACAGCAATTTTCAATACTATTTTTACCTGGATTTCACCGGCAACGTGCGGGAAGCAGGCACCTTGCGCCTGCTGTGCGCCCTGCAGGAGGAGCTTCCCGCTTTCACCCTGCTCGGCAATTACATGGAACGCACGGGAGCGTCGGCAGATTAACACATTGCTCTACATAAAATCCGCCGCCCCTTTTTCCCCTTTTTCCCCTTGCCTTTGGGCTGTCGGAATGTTATGATGGCATGGCAATACGCAGACAAAGGAGATTCTATCGTATGCGGACAATCATTTGGTTCCTATACTTTTGGGGATATCTCATCGCCGTCCTTCCCAAGATACATCGTGCGAAAAAGCTGACAAAAGCCGGCAAAATCGCGGAAAGGGATGCGCTGGTATCCCAGGCTGTGCAGAAATGGTCTCGCAGGTTGTTGAAGCTTGCGGGAGTAAAGGTCGTTGTCCACGGGCTTGAAAACATCCCCACAGGCGCCTGTGTGTTCGTGAGCAACCATCAGGGTCTGTTCGATATTCCTACCCTGCTTGGATATTTGGATCAGCCACACGGCCTGATCGCTAAAAAGGAGGCGGATAAAATCCCCATGATCCGCACCTGGATGCGGTATCTCGGCTGTATCTTCCTGGATCGGGAAAATGCGCGCAGCGCGATGGAATCCCTGCGGGAAGGCGTCGCCCTGCTGCAAAAGGGGTATTCCATCACCATCTTCCCGGAGGGGACGCGCAGCCGCGGCGAAGCAATGGGGGAATTTAAAAACGGCGCCTTTAAAATGGCGGAAAAGGCCCAGGTGCCGCTTGTTCCTGTCCGCATCAGCGGCACTTACCGGGTGATGGAGGCAAACCATATGTGGATCAAGCCGGCCCGCGTCACACTCACTGTTTTGCCTCCCCTCTCGACTGCAGGCCTGAGCCGGGAAGAGCGCAAAGGACTGGGGGCTGCTGTGCGTGAGAAAATCGCCGCAGCTGCCGGCACATGTGAAAAGAATGCCTCCGGCCTTCTTTAAAAGGCGAAACGGTGAGGCGGCTGCAATCTCATTGCGCGCTTTTCCTCTGTCTAAATAAAAAAACGCTCCGGGAGCCATGCTGGCGCTTCCCGGAGCGTTTTTATACCGTTTAACCAAAGATACCAAGGACAATCGACTGCATCCAATCGCCAAAGGCTTCGGCAAGCGGATTTGAAATAGCGCTGAGCAGGCTCAGGACGATTTCCATAATCGAGATCATTGAAACACTTCCTTTCTATGCGAAATCCTTCATGGCTCATTGTTTTTATTTTGACACAAAAATATGAACCATATATGAACGGCCGCTTATAAAAGCCGCCTTTTCATATCATTTTTCACGAATAAAGATATGCTTCACATGGGCGTTCGCCGTGTCACGCGGCTCGATCTCAAAATAATCCATTGCCTGAATCAGATGAGAGAGCTTCTGATAGCCATAATTTCGGCTGTCAAACGACGGTTGCTTTTTGAGCAAAAGATTTCCAACATCTCCCAAAAAAGCCCACCCATTCTCATCCGCAAGATCGTTGACAGAGGCAACGATCATTTCGGCTACATCCTGCGGCAACCGGGTCCTCTTCCGGCGCGCAGCGGACGGCGCTTCCTGTTCCTCATGCGAGGCCTGGTTCCTGCTTTTTGTCTGGCGTTGTTTTTTCTCCTTCTCATCCGGCAAAATCTCCAGATAGATAAACCGGTCGCAGGCCACAATAAAAGGCGTAGGCGTTTTTTGCTCGCCAATGCCGATCACCAGTTTGCCTGCCTCCCGCAGGCGGGTAGCGAGCCTGGTAAAATCGCAATCGCTCGACACCAGGCAGAAGCCGTCCACACGGTTCGTGTATAAAAGATCCATCGCGTCGATAATCATGGCAGAATCGGTTGAGTTTTTGCCCGTCGTATAGCTATATTGCTGAATCGGCGAGATTGCATTTTCCAGCAGGACCTTTTTCCATCCCGAAAGCGCCGGTTGTGTCCAATCCCCATAAATACGTTTGATGGTCGGCGTGCCGTAACGAGCGATCTCCGCAAGCATTGCCTTTACATTGGCATACGGAACATTATCCGCGTCAATCAAAACCGCCAACCGGAGATCTGATGAGGCTTCCTCCATAAATACGCTCCTCTCAAGCTTTTCCGATATTTAGTTTAGTATACTGCGTTCCACCGTCGAAAACAAGCCTAATCTGCCGCAGGTTCATGCCCAGAACTGTATCAGGCTCGAAACTGTGTAGTAGAGGGTGGGGCTGCTTTCGGCAATCGAGGTCTCTCCCGGCGAAAAATAGAGCAAAAGGTCATATAGCAGGCTCAAAGCACAGAAAACGGTAAAAACGCATAGCAGCCCTTTGTGCGCTTCTCCTATCTGCCATTTTTCAAACATCGCCATTATTACAATAGCCGCCGCCAGGGCGAGCAGCCAGGCAAAATCCGTGATATAGCGCTGCAATAGGCCGGCCATCTCCGTATCCGCTATCACGACGAGCACGCTGGAGGCCAACGCCAGAATTGTGAACGCATACAGCCCTTTCCCCCGAAGCTCCCGTTTGACACATCTCGGAAACAGACCGAACAGCAGCGTCAGGTTTACGGCAAAGGCGCCGCCAAAAAAGGCCTCTGTAATGGTCATCCCCATATAACCGGTTTCAATCGACACGTTTTTTAAATATGGAAATTGAGAGGAAATCGCAGGAGGTTGAAATAGATAGGTAAACAGCCCCAGCGGAATCCGCCCCGGCACAAGCCCGCGTCTCGTCATGTCGTTGGTCGTCAGGTTGTAGTTTGCGCCAAAATCGAACACCGAGCCAAACCGCGCCGCGTTATAATACATTACGCCTGCCGCCACGACAAAGAAAGGAACTGCCAGGGCCGCCGTTGCGCCCAAGCTTTTCTTTGAAAGAAGCGTTCGCCTGTGGAATACCGCATCCCAAAACAGTGCAATCGCCGGAATGCAAACGACCAGGAACTGAGGCCTGCTCGCCGCTGTCAGCGCCGCGCACAGCCCTCCGGCAAATAGGCAGCCCTTGGAGAGCGTCTCCCCCCGCTGAGCGGAAAACCAAAAATACAGCGCCCACACCGCCAATACCGCCGCCAACAGGATCGGCAGGCAATAAAAGCTGGGCGATTGTGCGATCCAGAGCAAACCGCAGCCATTGATAAACGTCATACAGAGCAGGAGAAACACCAGCAGCGGCGTCTTCCGGAAGTATTTTCTGGCCAGAGCGCTCAGCAGAAGGATCACGCCCATAATCCAGAATGCCTCACAAATGACGATTCCCCATACCGTTTGAAAATCCTGCCCAGTCAACAAATAAAACGGCAGATAAAACAGCAGCACCGGGAGAACGCCGAAATAGACATAATATTTCCCCTCATAATAAGAGGTGTCCCAGCGGTATGTCTCCTGCGCCTGGGTATTCACCACCTGCCGGCGCAGCTGTGTATCATACGGATTTTCCATCGATTGCAGCGAAGCGGAGGGCTCATCGTCAATATACAGCTCCCCTCTCGCAAAAGCCCGCGCCAGCTCCTGATATTGCGCATGGTGGGCATACACCTGCTGCGCATGCACCATGGTGTTGTTCTGCACGGTCAGGCCCGCTAGCAGCACAAGCTGAAGCACTGCATAGCCAAAAATCAAAGCCCGCTGCCAGGGGAGCCTCCAATGCAAGCGATAGCGGTAAAGCGGCGAGCCAGGGCGAATGAGAAGCAAAAAGACGGCCCCGGCAAACACAACCGCCAACCGCAACAGAGAAATGCTATAGGGCACCTGTGCGTTCAACCGCACATCCACAACAGCCTCTTCTCCCGTAAAATCAGCCAGCTGTATCTTCAGCTTTTCGGAACAGCCGCTGAGATGCAGACGGAAATACTGCGTGCGCTCCACACTGGAGGAAACGATTTTCTGCGGAAGGGAAAAATACAGCGCGTTCGCCTCATCCGTCGCAAAAAGGTTCACCTTTGCCGTGCAGGCGCCGCCCTCCCCCGTTTGCACACGGAGGTACATATTTTTTATCTCCTGCCCGATATCCAACAGTTCAATGGTATCCCCGCTTGTGCGTATCCGGCAGGAACCGTCCTCCTCCATGGCAATTCGAATATCCTCCCCCGCAACGGAATAACCTGTAACCGGCTCAAACCGCAGGGATTCAAATGCCCGGAAGTTAAATGCGGTCGTTTCCAGCACAACGGCGGCCAGCAACAACCCACAGACCGCATAAAGCTCCCTACGAAGCGGGTGTTCTCTGTGGCAGCGCACCGGCCAGGCGCACAGCAGGATCCACAGCAAATCGCCCGCAAGGGCGGCGAGCAGCAGCAGGAGAAATGACGAGCTGCTCCATGTCAACGGATTATGGCCCGTAATCCCAAAGAAACCAATCGCCGCAGCAGCGGCTGCACCCGCCGCACAGAGCAGGCCCATGAGATAGGAGCTTTTTCCTCGTTTGAACCGCTCTCCGATACACAAGGCACCTTGCAGCTGCTGTGCAAAAACGGCGATAAGAGCCACGGCAAGCAGCAAGAGAAAGAACCGTCCCATTTAATCTCCTCCCTTCTTGCCGCGCTTGTTGTCAGGCACATTCTGCCGCTGCTCCAGCTTTGCCGCAGCATAGAGCGCCGCAGCAAGGGCGCCCACTGTTTGAATTTCCTCTTCGGAATAAATTCCAAAAGC
>USBP01000107.1 GCA_900552985.1 uncultured Oscillospiraceae bacterium | reverse complement strand
CCGCCGTTTCGTTTGTGCGCTTCGAGCAGCCGGTCATTTTCGATCCAACAGACCACGAGAAGGACGCCCGCGTTTTTTTTGCCCTTGCCGCTGTTGACGAGGATGCGCACATCAAAAATATGCGCCAGCTCTTCAAGATCCTCTCAAACGAAGAATTGCTTGAAAAGCTGGCGTGCGTCAGCTCCACACAGGAGCTCATTCAATTGGACGAGCAATATCTCGGTGGCTAAAAACCCGCTCCTATTTCTTCACCAATGTCAGCAGATCACGGAAACAGCCGATGCGCAGCGGCGCCTGCGGCGCCTGACCGAACCCGTAGGCGGCCCAAATAAAGGCAGCGCCTGCTCGCGCAGCAGCTTCAAAATCCCCCTGGGTATCGCCGATATAAGCCGGATGCCGCAACCCATTGCGCGCCATGACAAGGCGGATATTATCGGGTTTTGGCAGCCCAGTTCCCCCCTCGCATTCAAAATCAACAAAAAGAGATTCCAAATGGTAAAAGCGGAGAAAGCTCTCGATGTAGCCCTTTTGGCAGTTGCTCACGATGCTCAGAGGATACGCTTCGGCCAACCGCTGAAGCGTTGCAGGCACATCCTGATACAAATGCGCCCCGTGCGCCTCCAGATATGCGCACTCCTCACGCATGCAGCGCGCCGCCATTTCATCCGGATCTGCACCGTAGCGGGCAAACAGCCGCTGCGCGATCTCATGGCTTTGCAGGCCCATAATCGATTGGATCTCACCGATTGAGGGCGGATTTGCAACGCCGTAAACGTCGCGGAGCGTGCATGTCCAAGAGCAGGCCACTGCCTCACAGGCATCCCAAAGGGTTCCATCTAAATCAAAAATCAGGCCGTCGTATTGCAATGAATAACGCTCCTTTCCGTGGGACGGATTTCCCAGCCCCATTCTTACCGTTCAGTATAACACCCGCTGTCAAGCCGTGCACGGAGAGGGCGCCTGGTAAAAAACGACGAAATGGAGGAAAGCATATGATCGATACAAAAAATTCTGTCTTTTGGAAAGAAATTTTTGAGCAGCCGGATGCCGTCCGGCACTGTTTAAAAGAAAACGAGCCCCTCCTGCGGGAAATTGCGCAGGAAGTAAAGCGCCGCAACATTAAAACAGTCGTGTTCGTGGGCCGGGGCTCAAGCGACCACGCCAATCTGGTAGGGCGCTATCTGTTTGAAACCAAATGCAATATGGTGGCAAGCGTTTGCGCTCCCAGCGTCATCACAGCTTATCACGGCAACGTGGATTATTCCAATGTACTGATGATCGCAGTCTCTCAGTCCGGCGGGGCGCGCGACATTTACGAGGTTATGAAGCGCTGCGATGAGCAGGGCGGCCTCTGTGTCTGCGTAACCAATGTGGAAGGCTCGCTCATGACACAGGCAGGCAAATACCAGGTGCGTAACCACTGTGGGCCGGAGCGCAGCATCACGGCAGGAAAATCCTATCTGACCCAGGTAACGGTCGTCACCGCTCTGGCGGCTTATATTTCAGAGGATCCCGAATTGCTTTCCGTGCTGGATGAGTTGGGCGGCATTGTGGAGCAATCGCTCGCCGCTCTGGAGCCGCAGGTGCGTGATGTCGTGCGGTTCTACCGGAATACAGAGCATATGCTGCTGCTGGGCCGCGGGCTGATGGACGCTCTGGCAAACGAGGTGGAGCTGAAAATTCAGGAAACAAGCTATCTGGATGCCCGCAGCTACGGCTCTGCCGATTACCGCCACGGGCCGATCGCCACAGCGCTGCGCTTTGTGCCGTGCATTTTCTTTATCGCCGACCGGCATACGAATTACTGCGCTGTGGATTTGCTCAAACGTTTAAAAGAGGAGGCCGGCATCTGGTGCACAGTCGTGACCAACGATCCGGAGATCGCAAAGCTGGGCGACACAAGCGTTTTGCTGCCGGAGGGCTTCGACGGCATTCGTGCGGTATTTGCCGGAGCGGTGTTCGGGCAGATGTTCTCCTGCCTGTGCTCGCTCAGCCGGGGGTACAACCCGGATTGCCCCAAGGGCGTGAGCAAACAGACTGTAACCGTATAAACCGCTTTCCTGCGGCCAAAACGAGAAAAAGGAAGTGATTTCAATTGGATCACAGCGAACTGTCTATGAAACGCTATATTCTGGAAACACCGGGCACCGTTCGCAGCAATATCGCCCACAGCGAGGAGCTGACGCGGCCTCTGGTGGATCTGTATTTGAAAAAAATGTACCGCTCAATCTGGCTGGTGGCCTGCGGCTCCAGTTGCAATGCAGCGCTCTGCGCACGTTATCTGATGCAAAAGCTGCTGGGCGTACCGGTCAAGGTGGTAACCCCCTTCACCTTCAATCACTATGAGCACGATATGAGCGACCGTGATTTCGTGGTCTGCATCTCACAGAGCGGATGCAGCACCAATACCATTGAATCTCTCCAGGTATGCCGCAGCATGGGGATTCCCGCCATCGGGCTGACCGGCAATATCCACAGCGATTTCGAGCGGGAAGCCGACTTGGTCATCGGGTTTGGCCTGGGCGAGGAAAAGCTGGATTTTGTCACCAAGGGCGTTGTGACGCTCAGCGCGTTTCTCATGCTCTTTGCCCTGCACACCGCTGTCCGTCTGGGGCGCCTGAGCCAGGCCGATGCAGATGCCAAAAAGCAGGAAATGAATCTGGCTATGGAAAACTATGAGTCTATCGTAGACGGCTTCGACGATTTTTTCCAGCCAAATCGAAAGAACCTGCTTTCTATGGAAAAGGTTTATCTGGTCGGAGCCGGCGCAAACTATGGGACCGCTTTGGAAGGCGCCGTCAAAATCGGAGAAACCGTACATATCCTGGCGGTTGGTTACGAAATAGACGAAGCAATCCACGGCCCGCAAATCCAGCTCACGCCAAACTATAATTTTATCTTTATCGATCCAGGGGATGAAACCTCCGCGCGTATCGAGCAATCCTACCATGCCGCCAGAGCGATCAGCGACCGGGTATATATCCTAAGCAACAACCCAATGCTTCAGGGAGACGCCGTTATGCGCGTGCCGCACCAGATTGACGAAATGCTCTCTCCCCTTTATACGCTGGCGTTTGTGCAGATGATCGCCTACACGGTCTCTGAAACCAACTCCACATGGAAGCAGCATCCCCTGATGAAGGAGTACAAATCCATTCTTTCCGGCAAATCGGATACGTATCAGGCCTATGACTGCACCTGACCACTGTGATCCGTTTTCCATACAAGCCCCGGCCGGCAGGGTACGCTCAGCCTGTAAAGCATGTGGCAGCAAGCTCGAAATTCCTGCCCGCCGGCAAAAGATTTAAGGAGGTACAGTATGACAAGCAAAGAATTAAAGGAACTGAAAAAATTCTCCGCACAGATCCGAATTGATGAGCTGGAAATGTTTCGCCAGCGAGGCATGGGCCATATAGGCGGATGCCTGTCCGTTGTGGAGCTGATCTCCGTCTTATACGGCCGGCAGATGAAATATGACCCGAAAAACCCGTCGTGGGAAGGCCGGGATTACCTGGTTATGAGTAAAGGGCATGCCGCGCCGACCGTCTGCGCCGCCCTTGCAGAAAAAGGATTTTTTGAGAAGTCGGAGCTGCTGACAATGGACGATATCGGCACGCATATCCCCTCTCATGTGGACCGTCTCCTGACCCCTGGGATCGACGTGACCTGTGGTTCTCTCGGCCAGGGAGCTTCCGTAGCCGCCGGCATCGCCTACGGCCTGCGCGCCGCCGGACGGAAGGATCAGTATGTATACGTGTGCATTGGCGACGGCGAGATGAACGAAGGGCAGAACTGGGAGGCCTTTCAGTTTATGGCACACAACAAGCTGAATAACTGCATCGTTTTTGTAGATAACAACAAGCGCCAGCACGACGGCTACTGCACAGAGGTGCTCAACCCCTTCAGCTATGAGGAAAAAATGCGTGCATTTGGCTTTTGGGCAGTCACAGTAGACGGCGCCAGCGAGGAAGCGATTGATGATGCTATCAATCTCGCCAAAACAGTGAAAGATCAGGCAATCTGCATTATTTTAGACACCGTCAAGGGCCAGGGCATAAAATACTATGAGGACATGGTGGACAACCACGCGCCCAAGGTGTTTGAAGAGGGCCGGGCGGTCATTGACGCAGCGATCACACAGCTGAAAAAAATTACGGAGGAGGAATAAGATTATGATGCTCAAAGAAAGAAGCAAGGAGCTCGGCGGGGAGATGCGGGACGCCTTTGGCGCCGCATTGGCGGACCTTCTAAAGACAAATGATAAGATCATGATTCTGGATTCCGACCTTGGAGGCGCCTCTTTCTTTATCCGCTTCAAGAAGACGCATCCCGACCATTTTATTGATGTCGGCATCTGCGAAGCCAATATGTTCGGCGTAGCAGCCGGCCTGTCCATGCTGGGATATACGCCGTTTGTCCACACGATGTCCGCCTTTGTGACGCGCAGAGCGCTGGATCAGATCTACATTTCCTGCGCATATTCCAAAAACACCGTCAATATTTATGCCTCCGACCCGGGCTTCTGCTCCGGCTTTGACGGCGGGACGCACTCCTGCTTTGAAGATATGGCGGTATTTCGCACAATGCCGAACGCCATTGTCTGTGATCCCTGTGACCAGGTACAGCTGGATTGGATGGTGCGTGCCTGTGCAGCGCGAAACGACGGCGCGGTCCACTATATTCGCGCCTACCGCAAGGGCGTCCGCCCCGTCTATGAGCCAGGCACAACGTTCGAGCTGGGCAAAGGGCAGGTGCTGATCCCCGGTGACGAGGTGCTGCTCGTCTCCAGCGGCTATGTGATGTCCGCAGCGCTTGACGCCGCACAGGCTCTGCGCGCGGAAGGGCTCTCCGTGGAAGTCGTGGATCCTGTTACAATCAAACCCTTTGACGAAGAGCTGATTCGGGAGCGTGCACAGGGCAAAAAGCTGGTCTGCACCTTTGAAAACCATAGCGTAATCAATGGCCTGGGCTCCGCCGTGGCCGACGTGCTGGCAAAGAACGCCATCGCCGTGCCGCTTTTAAAGGTTGGTGCTCAGGATGTTTTCGGACAGGTAGGCATGATCGATCTCCTGCAAAAGGAATTTCATCTGACGGCCGAGGATCTGATCCAAAAAATCCGGCAGGCGCTTTCCTGACAGAGCAAACAAAGGCAGGAGGCACAAAAACACGAAGCCTCCTGCCTGTAAGCCTCTGTCAACACGCCTTTCTGATGGGCCCTTTTTGCGCAAAAGGCGGCCGGACAAAAGCCCGGGAATCGCTTCCCGGGCCTTGCGTTATTCATCGTCGGATTCGTCTGCAAACACAAAGTTTGATGGGAGCCCCTCCGGAGCGGCCCCGCTGCGGTTACTGATTACCAGGTCAAACACCGGCAGCGGCTTAAACCGGCAATAAGAGGTAACGCCCAGCTTGCTGGCATCTGCCAGTAAATAATTATGCGTCGCATATTTCATGGCTACCTCTTTGACGGGAATGGTATCAATATCATCATTGTAGGCCATCTGATGCACCAGTTCGATGCCGGAGCATCCAAAAAACGCATGGTCAAAATGGAATTGGGAAACCATCTTTTCCGCAAAAACGCCGACCGTACTGGCGTGGAAATGGCTGTAATGCCCGCCGATCAAAAAAATATCCACGTCCATGTTCTGAACACGCTGCGGGATCAAGAGATTGTGCGTTACAATGCGAATTTTTTTATCCTGAATAAAATCAATCATGGGGGCAATTGTTGTGCCGCCATCCAAAAAAATGCAATCCCCATCCTTGACCAGGGAGGCCGCTCTGCGGGCAATGGCGATCTTCGCTTCAATATGCTCCTTGGATTTTTCACTTGTAATCATCGGCGCGGCAACGGCGGCGTTGGAAAGCGG
>USBP01000106.1 GCA_900552985.1 uncultured Oscillospiraceae bacterium | reverse complement strand
CATCCACCAAAGCGTCGATCACCTGCTTTTTGATCCGGCCGACGGAGAGCCGGGAATCATGCCCCACCGAAACGGTGAACCGCTCCTTGGTCATCCGCCGGGCAAGCCAGCAGGCAAAGCCCATCGCCATGCGGTAAACCGCCTCGTCCGTCAGGTTGACGGGCTCGCCGCCCTGCGATTCCATCGCCACCCCGCGGATATCCGTTCCGCTTTTGAATTGCTTCCACTCTTTTGTCAGCTGCGCCGTCTCCATATGCAAAAACCTCTTTTCCATATCAAAACCGCCCGCTCCACCTGGCGGGCTTTTTAACGTTCCTTACCCTTTATTTTACCTGTTTTTTTCGCATTCGTCCACTGTTTTTACTGGAAATAGACGGACGGCTGCGCCGGCGCTCCCAAAGCGCTGCACAGCCGCCTCTTGGGAGGCGCTTCGTAAAGAAGTTGCCTCCTGATTTTTTTTGAATTGTTTGGATTTTGGTATCAAAATCCGATGCTCGCTATCCGTATGGACTTGCTGCAAGTAATCGGCATACGATTTTGGTTCAGATAAAAAAGCCGGCTGATTTTCTTTTGAAAACCAATCGGCTATGTATTCAGATATGCAATTATAAATATTCAGTTACTGATTGATAAACTGGGATTTATCTTTGCTATCCTTTGCCGAACAAGCTATTGCTTAATCCACTCTTCTTTCAGTAATCCTGTGATATATTCGTCTTCTGCTAACCCGGTCGCCATGCAGACGAATTTTTTTCTTTTTATACCTTCCTGCTTGTAGCCGAATTTTTTTTGCATCTGCCAGGATTTCTCATTACCCCGAAAGTAACCATTCTCTAGTCTTCTCAATTTCAACTCCTGAAACGCAAATTCTATTCGTTTTCCGAAAGCCTCTGTGCCATACCCCAAGCCGTGATATTTTTCATTCAGCCATATGCCACCGCCAGCAGTGCCGTGTATTTTGCTGATATTACTTATTGATACGCCACCAATCACCCTGTCCTCACTTTTCAGGACAATTGCAAATTCCAAGTCCTTACTGTTTGCTGCCATATTGATAAAAAACTCGGCATGTTCTTTTGTGTATGGGTAAGGGACAAAAGCCAGCCACTTTGAAACTTCGATATTATTTAATCCATCTACTAAATCATCCACATCATACAATTCCCATGGTCTCAACACTAATCTTTGAGTTTCCAATTTAAGTTTTTTCATTACTGATCCTCCATATGGCTGCATTTCTTTTAATGTCACAAATAATAGAGAATTATCTTCTGTTGTTACACCCACTTGCACATCTTCTCCTCAACACCTTAACCGTTCTTGACAAACACCGCAAGGGGACAACACTTTATATGGTGATTTTTCATCATCTCTGACAACACACAAGCAATGCGTGATTTTTTCATTGAATTTTTGTGCTTCGCACATTGCTCCTGTTTCAATACATAATAATACAGAAGCATTCTCACATTCCAATGCAACACTGGTAAAATAGCTGCCTTCTTCTGTGTGCACAACTCCTACACCACCCCAGCCAGTGGGAAATCTTTTTCGATAAACTGCGTGATTATTTCATACATTTTATTTTCAACTTCAAGATTGCGCATATCATTTCCTCTCCTACAAATTAAAATTTATATATCTATTATACTGTTATACTGTGAATCAATAATAATTGCAAGCGCATTTTAGAAAGCTCAATGGAGAAACTGCTTCTTTATGTAGCCTCTCCCTTCCGACCGTTTTTTCATTATTTTTCTGTGGGACCCTGGCACAAAGCCGCACGCCATCGCGCCGTTTCCCACTGCTGATTGCTACATATGATCGACCGGCTCGATGCCCAACACCTTTAAATGAAGCTCCAAAACCCGCCTGGTCAGTGCCATCAGGGCGATCCAATCCCGACGTTTCTGCAAATCCGGCTCGCTCAGCACATGGTTGTCGTGATAAAAGCGGGAAAACAGAGAGGCAATCTGGTAGGCATGCTCGCAAATCTCATTGGGCGCTCTTTCGCTGATGGCACGGCAAAAAACATCCCCGCTCAGCAGCAGCTGTGTGAGGAGCATCCGCTCCGTATCGCTGTAAAAATGTGCAGGCGCAGGCGCCGGGGCATCCCCAGCCTTTTCCAGAACAGAGCAGATCCTTGTGATGGTATAGAGCAGATAGGTACCGGTTTTCCCCTCGAAGGAAAGGAATTTTTCCAAATCAAAAATATAGTCCTTGGTGCGCTGGTTGATGAGGTCGCCAAATTTGATGGCGGCTACGCCAATTTTGCGGGCGCACTCTTCCTGCTCCCCATCCGTAAGGAAGGACGAATTTTCCATTTTTTCCCGCGCTGCCGCTATAACCGTATGGATCAGATCCTCCAGGCGCATCACACCGCCGTCGCGCGTTTTATAAGGTTTCCCATCCGGGCCGTTCATGGTGCCGAAGCCCAGGAATTGAAGCTCCGTATCCAGGGGAATGATCCCAGCTTTTTTCGCGCAGCGGAATACCTGGGTAAAATGCAGGCTCTGGCGGTTATCCACCACATACCAGATGCGATCCGGTGCAAAATCCCGCTGGCGCTGCAAAAGTGTGGCAAGATCCGTCGTGGCATAGATATTAGAATGATCCGATTTTTTCACAATAACGGGGGGGACGGGCGCCTTATCCCCCTCCTGCGCCACATCGACCACCAGAGCGCCGTCGCTCAGGCGCAGAAGATGCTTCTCCTCCAATATCCGCATCAGCTCCGGGATATACCGGTCGGAGTTGCTCTCGCCATACCACAGGTCAAAGCTGACGCCAAGCTTTTCATAATTTTGCTTCAAATCCGCAACCGAAACGCGCATCAGCTCCTGCCAAAGGGCGCGGTAACCTGCGTGGCCCTCTTGCAGCTTTACCGTTGCCTGCTTTGCGCGCTCACGGAAGGCGGGATCCTCCTTGCTGCGGGCGCTGGCAAAGGGATACACCTCATTGAGCATGTCCAGATCGAGCGGCGGCGGCGATTCTCTATCCGGATGATAATCCGCTGCAAAACAGCGCCACTCTGGATGCCGGTCGGCAAGCTCTGCAATCACCAAGCCGATCTGAAGCCCCCAATCGCCCAAATGGATGTCGCCAATCACGCGGTAGCCGCATGCGCGTGCAATGCGTTTGAGTGCTTCCCCGATGATCGCGGAACGCAGATGGCCGATGTGCAAGGGCTTTGCTACATTCGGTCCGCCATAATCGATCAGGATGGTTTCCCCCCGCCCAATTTGCGGAATCCCCATGCTTGAATCCTGAGCCATCTCTTCCGCATAGGCCGCGAGCCATTCGTCCCGCGGCGTCAAATTTAAGAAGCCGGGGCCTGCGGGCTCCGCCCTGGAAAAAATCGAGCTGCCCTCCAATGCTGCCGCAACCTCACCGGCGATCACCGCCGGGGCTTTGCGATATTGTTTCGCCGCGGCAAACGCACCGTTACATTGGAACGGGCTTAAATCCATCCGGTCCGACACCTGGACGGCGCCATATTTCGCCTCATATCCACAGGCGGCAAAAGCGCTGCCAACGCTCTGTGACAAAGCATCTATCATGGTATACAACAATCATCCATCCTTTTCCGTTTTTGTCTGCCGCAAGAAGCCGGGCGATGTCTCCTGTGCAATGGAGACCAACCGTCGGAGGCGATGGTTGACGCCGGAGCGGGAGAGCGGCTCAGGAAGCGCCTCCCCCAGCTCCCGCAGGCTCATTTCCGGGTTTTCGAGCCGGAGCAGCGCAATCTCCTTGAGTTCCTCCGGCAGGGACTCAAGGCCCGCATGATCCCGAATGATTTCAATTGCGAGCACCTGCTCCGCCGCCGCATTGGCGGTGCGGGAGATATTTGCGGTTTCAAAATTGGTTTTGCGATTGATATTGTTGCGCATATCCTTATACATTTTAATGCCCATCAGCTCCAGCGCAGCGTTCTGCGCACCCATGAAGGTGAGCGTCTCTTCGATGCGTTCGCTATCCTTACAATAGACCACATGGCTGCCCTTGCGCTCCAGCTGCTTGGGCGCAAAAGACAATTCATCCAGAAGCTTTGCCAGATCGCGGCTGATATAGCGGTAAGGCACGACAAACTCCAAATGATAATCCTTCTCCGGATCCGTCAATGTTCCACAGGCGAGAAAAGCGCCACGAATCAGCGCCGCCATGCAGCAATCGCCCCCCAGGTTGGCCCGGTTGATCCGCAGGGTAAGCGCCCCCCGCTCATGCCCAAAGGCGTGCATGACCTGCTCCCGCTGGGCAGCCGTATGGACGAAAACCTTGTATTTCCCCGAGGCGGATTGCGTCAGCTGCGCCTCCACCCCAGTTTGCGTAAGGATCCCATCGTGATACAATTGCGCAATCTGCTGCATATCCGTCTGCATGGAAATCTCCGCAAACGAAAAGGCTCTGCTGAACAGCAGCAGGCCATATGCCTGCGCGTGCGCGCAGCAGGGCGTGTTTTCCACAGCGGCCAATTCCGCTTTCACCTGTGATGAAAATGACATAACCGACTCCTTACCCCTTTTGACTGAGCTCCCTTTCCCCGCAGGAAAGAGGGCGTCCCAATTGGATCCCCTAAAGCATTTGCGCCGCATGTGGAGATTCCTCTTTTATGGCTTCTCTCTGAAATCTGACGCCATCACTCTATTTTTTAATATCCCGGTGCTGGATGCTGACGCGCAGCCCCTGCTTTGAAAAATGCTCCGACAAAAGCTCGGCGAACACCACGGAACGATGGCGCCCGCCCGTGCAGCCCACCGCGATGACCAGTTGGCTTTTGCCCTCATTGCGGTAAAGCGGCACCAGATAATCCACCAGCGACATCAGCTTCGGCACCAGGCCCTGCGCCTGCGGCCACTTCATGACAAACTCCCGTACAGGCGCCTCCAGCCCGGTATGGGCCTTGAGCTCGTCCACATAAAAGGGATTTGGCAGACAGCGCACGTCAAAAACCAAATCTGATTCATTCGGTATGCCATATTTAAAGCCAAAGGATACGCAGTGGATCTGCATGATCCGGGCCGAATCCTCCAGAAACATGCCGGCAATCCGCTCGCGGAACTGCGTGGTGGTATATTGGGAGCTGTCTACAATATAATCGGCGCGCTGACGGGCCGGGGCGAGAATGGCGCGCTCGGCTTCAATCGCATCGTCGATTGAGCCATTCGCCTTATCGGACAGCGGGTGCTTGCGTCGCGTTTCCTTATAGCGGCGGCGAATAACCTCATTGCTCGCCTCAATAAACAGCAGCTTATAATCGCACCCCATCGCCTTGAGCTCATCCAGTGATTCCAGAAAATCGTCAAAAAAATTCCCGGCGCGGATATCTGTGACCACTGCAACCTTATCCCGTTTTTCCTGTGATTGGAGAATCAACTGCGCAAAGGTACGAATCAGCTTCGGCGGAATATTATCCACGCAAAAAAAGCCGATATCCTCCAGCGCGTCTACTGCACGGGATTTACCCGCGCCGGACATACCGGTAATAATGATAAAATCCATCTTCATTCCCCTTTTTACTCCGGCTCAAAAGCCCAAAAAGCGAACCTCCGGCTCAAGACGGACACCTTTTTCCCGCAGGACCGTCTCCTGCACCAGACGGATCAGGGCCAGAATATCCGCCGAGGCGGCGTTTCCCCTGTTGATGACAAAGCCTGCATGCTTTTCGCTGACCTGTGCGCCGCCGACCGCTCTGCCCTTCAGGCCGCACTCCTCAATCAGCGCCCCGGCGTAATCCCCCTCCGGCCGCTTGAAGGTGCTGCCGGCACTCGGGAATTCCAGCGGCTGCTTTGCCTTGCGGCGGTTGATAAGCTCCTCCATTTTGCCACGGATCACATCGGGCTCGCCAGGGGTAAGGCATAGCGTTAGGGAGGTAATCAGGCAGCCGTTCTCCCGATAGGCGCTGCGGCGGTAGCCAAGCGCCAGTTCATCCCC
>USBP01000105.1 GCA_900552985.1 uncultured Oscillospiraceae bacterium | reverse complement strand
AAGTTCTTCATTGATATTATAGAAGTTAATGGTCTGTGTTTTTCCCGGCTGGGATGATGTTCTTGCCAAAGATTTACGATTCATTAGTGCATTAATCAATGACGATTTTCCAACATTGGATTTTCCGGCAAAGGCAACCTCCGGAAGTGTATTTTCCGGAAGCTTACTCGTAATACCGCAAACTGTTTCCAAGCTTACATTTTTAATAATCATGCCTTATCCTCCCCATGTATAAGCGCCGTCTCAAGCACCTCGTCCACCGTCACGTTACCCGCCACGGCAAGCGCCATATTATGCAAATTGTAGAAGGTGCGGTAGCAGCGGTATAAAAGCTCGGCCGTGATGTGAGAGATGGAGTCGATCGTACCCGCGATGTCAATGCGAACGGGATGCACCCGGTAAAGCGCCCGCAGGCAATTGAACATTACCTGCCAGTTCGGCTCATCCTGATACATCCGAATTTCCTGCCCGATGATCCCCTGCTCCTTCTGCACGGTTTGTTCCGTAAAATAGGGGGACTGCACAAAGTCAAGCAATATCTCCAGAGACGCCCTGAAATCGCCCGCGCAGGAGAACAGGTAGCACGTGCGCTCAAACGACGTATAAGCGTTGGCGGAAGCGCCCGTTTTCGCATAGCGGGCAAATGCGTCCAAATCTTCGCTTTCAAACAGCTTATGCTCGAGAAAATGTGCGATTCCCTCCGGCACCTCGGTGAAATCCGCTTCATCGCTGCGCTTAAAGCGCGTATCAATCGAGCCGTATTTTGTGCCGAACAGCGCATAGGCGGAGGAATACCCCTGCTTCGGCATCACAAGGATAGTAAGCCCCGACGGATGCTCGATTCTATAATAGCTGTCCCGCAGCAGATCGGAATGGATCTCCCTGACGATCTCGTTCATGCCTTCGCCTCCTCCCCCATCAATTGATAAACCGTATCCAGCGTAACCTTTTGCGCCGCGGCGACTGCCTGCTCGCGCGTCGTCTGACGGATGCCCTGCGCGAGCTTTTCCGGCGCGGCGGGCTCCTCCTCCAGCAGACGGAAGGCGTACCAGTCGTCCAGCTCCTCCGGCGTGCCGCCGACGCGCTCATAATCATCCGCCAGGCTTTTCACAGCGGCGTCAAAGTCCTCCTGCGTGAAAGCGCCTTGCCGCACAGCGTCCAACTGCCGGCCGATCTCCTGAACCGTTTGCTCGGCGTTTTCAAACTCTACGCCGCTCTGCACCATCATGATGCCCTTCTGACGGAACAGCCTTGCAGAGCAGTAATAGCACAGGCTCAGCTTTTCCCGCACATTCTGGAAGAGCAGCGACTGCGGGCTCCCGCCGAGGATATTTACCATCACGCTGACAGCGGAAATATCCTCCGGCGTTGCCGCATATCCCATCCGGTATCCCATCACCAGCTTACCCTGCTGGACGGGCAACCGTTCCACTACCCGGCGTGGGCTGTCTGCGCGCGGGATGATCTGCGTTTTCAGCGTATCCGGCGCATACGCCGACCGGTCGATTGCGGCAAGCTCCTTTTTGAGCAGCCGCTCCAGCTCCCTCCCATCGGAATCGCCGACAAAATTGAATTGAATGCGCCCACTTGCCAGCAACGTCCTCCAGGCCTGATACAATGCCTGCGGTGTCAACCGCTCCACCTGCTCCCGCGTGCCGTAGCGGTTCACCCCGTAGGCCTCGTTTTCGCACATAACAGCCTCGCAGCGCCTGAGCGCATAAATACGCTTATCGTTGCGCTCGTTTTCAATGCGCTCCAGCATCAGCCGCTTTTCCCGCTCCACATCCTGTGCGGCAAAAGCGCCTCCCTCCACATGCGGATGGAACAGCAGCTCGCATAGCAGCCCGACGCAGCCGCTGACCACGCCTTTATCGTCCAGGGCAAAGCGGTCGGCAATGCAGGTCAGGCTCAGGCGCAGCACCTGCGCCTCGCCCACCTTTTCCACCCCGGCGGATACCCGTGCGCCGTAGGCCTCGGCAAGCCTTTGGTTCATGGTGGAAAAATCCGGATATTTCTCGCAGCAGCGGTGCAGCAAAAAGGGCAGCATCGCGTTGGCCGCCGCTGTCTCCGCGCGCAGCGGAACCGCAGCCGACACGGAAATGCGGCAGGTTTTGAACTGCTCCGCACGCACCGTACACAGGCGCACACCTGGCGCGAGAGCGGTAAACGCTACAGGTTCGTTCATCTGATTCATCCTTTCGGAAGCTGAATTTTAGATTGTGAAATTAGCTTTTGGATTTTGCAAGTTACAGACTACAGATCGCAGACTACAGATGCGGAAAACTTTTTCACCTCCGCCACAGAGCGACCGAGCGGAAAGTTCTCCCTCTCGCCCTTCAATCGTTCCCTGCCATTCTCTATCATGCAGCGCCTGCCAGCGGCCACATCTAAAATCCAATATCCAAAGTCTGCTGTCCATTATACCATCTCTATTCTCTTCCGTCAAAGTGGTTCTGGGCGGCGCCTGTGCCGAAAGCAAGACGATGCTCACAGCCATCCGGCACAAAGCCTTCCGCCGGTATTCCATCCACGGTAAGGCCCGACGGCGCGGTATCCGATACCGTCAGCGCAATTACCGCCCCGTCCAGCGTCAGCGTCGCGCTGTATCCATGCCAGCCGGAGGGCAAGCGCGGCTCCAGATGGAGCACTCCCTCCCGCAGGCGGATACCGAGCAGTTCCTCTACCACAGCGCGATAATACCAGCCTGCCGCGCCCGTATACAGGCTCCAGCCGCCGCGGCCCTCGATTCCTTTTGTTGTGGATACATCGCCGGCCATCGCATAGGGCTCCCGGAGGTATCGATGAGCGGCGCTCTCCTGCGTACATTTCTCTGCGGGATTCAAAAGCCGGAGCAGCGCGTAGCCTTCGTCAACACGTCCTTCCCGTAGCAGCGCCATGCAAAGCCACACCGCTGCATGCGTATATTGCCCGCCGTTTTCCCGTATGCCGGCCGGATAAGCAGCAACATAGCCTGGCGACGGGCCCTTTCCCACAAACGGCGGGGTAAAAAGCCGGATCAGCCCATGCTCCCAATCCACCAGGTGTTCTAATGCACTGTCCAGCGCGAGCCGGCGGCGTTCCTCATCCGGCATTTCGCATAGAGCGGCGAAGGATTGGGGCAGGCTGTCAATCTCGCAGGCGCTGGCGCCCCTGGCGCCCATCGCAGTGCCATCGTCATAAAATGCACGCCGGTACCACTTCCCGTCCCACGCGGAGGCATCCACGGCGGCCCGCAAAGCCTGCGCACGCTGGCCAAAGCGCTCCAGCGCCGCCTCATCCTGCATCATCCGGCAAAGAGGCTGCATCCCATCCAGCGTGAGCGCCATAAACTGGGCAAGCCAAACGCTTTCCCCCCTGCCCTGCGAACCCACACAATTAAAGCCATCGTTCCAATCCCCTCCGCCGATCAGGGGCAGTCCGTGCGCACCAAAGCGCGCAGCATGCTCAATCGCGCGCACACAATGCTCATAAAGCGTCGCCCGCTCGCGGGATACCCGGGGCGCAAAATAGCGCTCCTTCTCCCCCTCTCGCAGCGGCTCCCCTTCCAGGAAAGGGAGCTTTAAATGCAGCAGCGAGCGATCCCCCGTCTGTTTGACATATTCCGACGTCACGTAGGGCAGCCAGAGCAGATCGTCACTGTAGCGTGTGCGCACCCCGCGCAGGCCGTTTTTACCAGGCAGGCGATGCCACCAATGCAGCACATCCCCCTCTGGGAACTGGCAGGCCGCCGCCCGCAAAATGTGCGTGCGCGCCAACTGCGGCTTGAGCAGGATCATGGAGCAGACATCCTGTAGCTGATCTCGAAAGCCCCACGCCCCGCCGCACTGATAAAACGCCGTGCGGCCATAAATCCGGCTGTTTAAAATCTGCGCGGGCAAAAAGGAGCTGATGATATGATTCAGCGCTTTATCCGGCGTATCAACCAACAGCGAGCTTTGCGGCCTCTGCCTAGGGGTAAGGTGCACAAGCGCACACGCCGCTTCCTCTTTCGCAGCGAAGGAGAGCACAAAGCGCACACGCTCCCTGCGTTTTGGCGGCAGGATCAGCCTGCGCCCTACTGCTGCGCAGGGATCGTCGAGCGGCAGCATCCGCCCGGCCTCCCATTTGCCGCGCCAAAAATCCGCCCGGCCGCAGCAGAAAAAAGCATCCGCTGTGTTTCCGCAGGTCAGCGCCATATAGCCAGGCACAGCCGTATTCCACGGGGAATGCAGGCTGAGCACGCCCTCTCTCCAGCGCGATTTGATAAAACGCGCGTTTTGCCGGTCTACCCCGAGCACTGGCTCCGTATAATAGACGATCTCCACACTGACCTCCTCCTTTCCATTGTTGCAGAGCTCTACATCGCAGTATTTTGCCATACCGGTCTCCGGTATGGTTACAGTGACGCAGGTTTCCACCTTACCCGCCCGGCCCCGCCAGCGCGCTGCCTGGGCGGAAAATTCCGCCTGCGCCCCCTGCACCAGGTCATAAACCGCATTTTTCAGGCGCAACAGCAGCAGCTCCCCGCGATTTCCGGTGCGGGTATCGTTAAACCAGGGCGTCAGCTTATTCTCCCGTGCGTTGACCGCCCACGTGCAGCCAAGCGCTCCTGTCTCTGCCAGCGTGCCAAAATCCGGATTGGCGAGCACATGGCACCATGGGGTATCCGGTTTTTCCGTTGTCACAAACGATCCATGCTCCGTAAAGCCGCCATGCCGAACACTCAAATCCATTTTTACCTGCCGCTGCGCCGGCAAAACCGGACGCACTGCGACGGGGAGGAAGGGCAGAACGGGCAGTTCCATCCGCTCTGCGCCGGGCGGCGCAATATAACGCGCCGCCGTCTGCAAAGCCAGCAGCTCCCGCGCGCCGTGCATTTGCAGATCCACTGCATGGATGCCTCCGGGTGCGCCAAAGCTCTCCGCACAGTTTTCTCGCCGCAGCGCCGCTTTGAGCGCCTCCAGCACATCTTCCCTTGTCGCTTCCGGTCTTGCCATACGTACATTCTCGAGAATGGATGCTTTGATCAAATGGCTATTTTGGAAAACAAAAGATACCTGATCCATCAAAATTTCTTTCGGAATACTGCGAATATCCGTGTTTCCAATCAAAACGCGCCCATTTTGAGGATCAAAAAACCGTGCTACAAGATTCGCAAGCGTAGTCTTTCCTCCTCCTGATTCTCCTACCAGGGCGACCGTCTGTCCTTGCGCTATGGATAAAGAAACATCCGTTAGGGCATCTTTTACGCCATCATAACTGTAACTGACGTGTTCCAGCGCGACCGAGTGCCCGGATGGCATCTTGGGGACAGCCTCATATGGAAGCACGGTTTCGCAAAGCAGACTGTCGATTCGTTTAATGGCATCCTCCACGATCATAGAGTCCTCGCTCATAAACATGATCTTTGTCAGCGTCGTGCCGATTACCGGAGTAACAACGATATAAAAAATCAGATTGAGTAGAAATTCATTCGTCACGCCATTCCTGGTGGCTAATACTCCTCCAGCGATCAGAAACGCAAATACGCCGTTGATTGCCGTGATATAAAACATCATAGGCAGACGGAGCTGTTTTGTATATGCGATCACCCATTTTTCATAATTGTCGATAGACGCTTTAAAACGTTTAAAAGAAAACACGGTCTGCCCAAACGTCTTTACAACCGGAATTCCCCTGACATATTCCACCGCTTCATTAGACATATCAGAAAGGGAATTTTGATACTCCGTCATTTTTTCTTCCATGTTTTTGCCGGTCATTCTCATCATGATCAAAAATCCCAGCAGGACAGGAATCAGGCTTAAAACCCCCAGGCGCCAGTCAAAGGCGAGCAGCAGGACCAACAGGCCGACAGGCGTCGCAATCGCTCCCGCCTTATCCGGAAGCCGGTGGGCCAGATAAGTCTCTGTTGCCGCGCTGGAATCATTGACAATCCGCCGAAGTTTACCGCTTCCGTACCTTTCTGCA
>USBP01000104.1 GCA_900552985.1 uncultured Oscillospiraceae bacterium | reverse complement strand
CGAGCGTCAGGCCAATTTTATTGAGCGCACGGGGCTTCAGCGCTGTGCCATATAAACGGTCGAGCCCAAGCAACGTGGCGGCCGCGTCTGCGCTGCCGCCGGCAAGGCCTGCTGCAAAGGGGATACGCTTTTCAATCGAGATGGATATGCCGTCGTTTACAGCGCCGGTGGCTTCAAAAAAGGTGCGCGCAGCCTTGAAAGCCAGGTTCGTCTTATCTGATGGAAGACGGCTGTCAGAACAGGAGAGGGCAATCTCACCCGTGCCGGTGCGCTCGATTGTAACCGTATCGTATAAACTGACGGATTGCATCACCATCCAAAGGCTGTGATATCCGTTTGGAAGCCGCTCAATAATATCCAGCATCAAGTTGATCTTTGCCGCAGCTTTGACTGAAATGCGCATAGGGATCGCCGCCTTTCCTGTATATGGAAGCATTTTTACTCTTTCATTCTATCATAAGCCCCTCATCGAAAAAAGCGGTTCGGAGAAATTCAGAGGGAGAATGATTGCCAAACAGCGGGTTGGATGATACAATAAAACGCAGCATACACACGTTGTGAATAAAAGCCGTGAACCGGCAGGGCGGCCGGTGGGAGGAACAGGAGGCATGGCATTGGATCGGCTATGGATTCTTTTGCAGAAAGAGAGCCAGCTGCCGCTATGGCAGAAGGCCGCCGGCGCATGGGAGGCGGCGTGTACGGTAGCCGTTATGGGAGCGAAGGCGCGCGCATCATTGGAAGAAGCCGTGCGCGGCGGGGCGGACTATATCCTCCTGCCGGGCGAGCGCTATTCTCCGGCGGAGTTTGAGAAGGTGTGGCCGCAGCGGGGCGGAAGCAGCTGCCTGGTTGGGCAGGCCGGCAAAGGCTTTGCCGCATGGCTGGACCGGGTGCTGCTCTCCTATTTTACGATGCGTTGGCTGCCCACGGGCAACCCGGCCTTTGTGCTCCTCCGGGCGGACAGGCTTTCGCCTTTACTGGACTGCCTCCCGGAGAAGGGGGAGGGGGCAGCGGCCTTTCTTTCCGCTGCTGCGGTATATATGGGCCTTTCCGTCAAGGCGATCCCCTGTGCGCCTAATTGTAAAGGGAAAAGCCTTTTCACGTGGTTCCTTCTGCATCTGTTCTCAGCCTATGGGCCCTATCTGCACGCAGGGGAACGGATGCGCATGCTGGAGCCTTCCGGCCAGGGGGCGGATCACGGCTACCATACGGCTTTTGAGAAGCTGCTGAGCCTTGTCAACCATGAGTTTGTCAGTTATGTGTTTTTTGGGTTGCTGACGACCGTTGTCTCTATGGGCTCGTTTTATGTTTTCAATGAATTGCTGGGAACAGAAGTGTTCCTGAAGGATAAAAACTATCTGGCCGCCAACGCGCTCTCGTGGGTTGCGGCTGTTCTGTTTGCCTTTGTGACCAACAAAATTTTTGTGTTTCGCAGCAAAAGCTGGCGGGCGGCCGTTTTGGGCAAGGAATTTGCAGGCTTTGTGTCCGCTCGGCTGTTTTCCCTGCTGGTGGATATGGGGCTGATGTATCTGTTTGTCAGCCTGATGGGCATGGGTGAGATGCTGGCGAAATTCATTGTGCAGATCGTGATCGTGATCCTCAACTATGTATTCAGCAAGCTGTTTATCTTCCGAAAAAAAGAGTAGGCGGGGGGCGTCTTCCTCTGCGCACGGATGCTTTGATGAAGGGATGAGTGGGCTGCATGCGCACGCCGAAAATGATCTTCTTTGATTATGGGCAGACGCTGGTAAGCGAAGCGGCTTTTGACGGCGTTCGCGGCACGGCTGCGGTGATGCGCTATGCCGTGAGTAATCCACGGCGCCTCACACCGCAGGCAATTCAGCGCGAGGCCAATGCAATCAATCGCGAGCTCGGTCGGCTGGAGCCTTCCACGCGGCATCTTTTGCACACCGAAGTGCCGAACAGCATATTTCAGGCCTATTTATATGGTTCACTCGGGATTTCGTTTTCTATTTCGCAAGCGGAGGTTGAACGTATTTTTTGGAGCCACGCGATTCCAACAGAACCGACAGAGGGCATTGCGGAACTCCTGCAAGCCTTGTCCGTGAAAGGAATCCGCACCGGTGTGATCAGCAATATCAGCTTCAGCGGGGCGGCTCTGTGCGAGAAGCTTGCACAGCTGCTGCCGGAGGCCTCCTTTGAATGCGTGATTACCTCCAGCGATTATCTGTTTCGCAAACCGAACCGGCGCATTTTTGAGTTGGCGTTGGAAAAGGCCGGGCTTCCGGCGGAGGAGGTTTGGTTTTGTGGCGATGATTTGCAGTGCGATATCCTCGGTGCGCAAGCGTGTGGGATCGTTCCGGTTTGGTATACAGGCGCGTATACGCCGCCGGAGCAGGCTGATGATCCGGTCCTGCAAATCAGGCATTGGGATGAATTGAGGGCGCTTCTGGCTTTGTAGCATCCGCAACGATTTGCAAGAGAGCGTGGCGGCAGCGCTGCAAGCGGCTTACCACCTCTATGATTACGGAGCGCGTTTCTTACAATTTTATGAAAAATATGCGCCGGATGGACAGCGCCCCTCCTCCCATGCTATAATCACAGAGCGTATTTGAATTTTTCGCGGGGAGGGCTTCCCGGCGGGATCGATTGAGGTTGCTTGCATGGTCAAAAAAGTTGCGACATACATTATGGTTACGCTGATGGCTACGGTATTTTTGCTGGATATTCTGACCGTCGTGCTCTACAACCACTATGAAAAGCGTTATGACGTTACGCCGGAGGCTGCGGTTGTCACAGCGGGGGCGGACCGCATTCATTTTTTAAATACCGGCAATTCCGATGCGATCCTGCTGGAGAGCAACGGCCACTTTGCGTTGATCGATGCGGGCGATTCCTCCGATAATTACCGCCGGAAGCACGGTGCGCGCGGCTATGAGCAGATCGTGCTGGATTATGTGAAGAAAACAGCCGTCAACGAGCAGGGGGAGGTTGTGCTCGATTTTATTTTGCCGACGCATTGCCATTACGACCATATCGGCGGCTTTCGCTGGATCATCAACGACCCGGAGATTACCATTCAAAAGGCGTATCTCAAGCCCTTTAACCCGGAAATTCTCAAGGGAATGGAAGCCAGAAAGTGGGGGCTGGATGTCGTTTACGATCAAACGGTGCAGGCGCTGGAAACACGGGGCATCCCAATCCTTTCTGATCTGCCGGACGAGCCCTTTGCCTTTGGCGACTTTACCCTGCAATTTTTTAACACAGTGACGGATATGACAGAGCCGCACGCCGGGGAGAACGTGAGCTCGGTCGGCGTGAAGGTCACGAAAGGGGAGCGCACCGCTTTCCTCGCGGCGGATATCTCCGCTGAGGGAGATTTGGAAAACCGGGTGGCCCCGCTCGTCGGCAAGGTGGATCTGCTCAAGGTTGGCCACCACGGCTACGCTACGGCGACAGACCCGTTTTTTATCCGGACGCTGGATCCAGAGATTGCAATTGTCACCAACCATCTCGGTAAAATATACCCAAATGTCAAATGGAACCTTATCATGCTCGCGCATGCATCCGTCTATGCAACGGTAGATCATGACGGGCTGATCGCAACCTTTACAGATGCAGGCGAGATTGTGCTGACGGATCATATCCATGACGGCAGCGCGCAGATCGTCGTCCGTGAGGACGGATAGCGCGTGAAGGCGGTGGTGTAAAAACGCGCTTTTCCCTATATGAGATAACGAAAAATGCACCAGTATGGAAAAGCGGCGGCTTCCGCTTTTTGGTGTAAGACGCACAAATTTTCCTGTTCCGAAGCGGGAAGATGTGCTATGATAAATACATCGGTTGTATCATTTGGAATTTTTTTGGAAAAGAGGTTTTCTCAATGAAACGAGCGTTAATGGGCGGCTTTGTCATCAGCGGTAAGCCGGGCTGCAGGGCAGAGCGGGCCGATCTCCTGATTGAGGATGGCAAAATCACAGCCATCGGCAGTGTTGACCGCACCGGCGCGGAGCGGATGGACTGCACAGGGAAGTATATCATGCCAGGGCTTATTAATATGCACGCGCATTTGTTTGGCACGGGGACGCCAAGCAAAATCCTCGGCGGGGGCAGTGCGCAAAAGGCGGTGTTGAAATTTGTCCGCACACCCATCGGAGAGAGGGTGCTGGATTCCATGGTGGCTTCCCATGTCCTTGCGGAGCTTGATTCCGGTGTGACGACCCTGCGGGCCGTGGGCGATTTTTGCGGCTCCGACCTGCGCGTGCGCGATGCGGTGCGTGCAGGTGAAAGGCTCGGGCCGCGTATGTATTGCTCCGGCACCGCGATTACAGTGCCCGGCGGCCATGGGGACGGCACTTTTGCAGAAACGGCCTGCACACCGGAAGAGCTTGTCCACCTGGTAGATGCGCACCACGATGCGGGTGCGGACTTTATTAAAATCTGCGTGACCGGCGGCGTGATGGATGCCACAACAAAAGGCTCGCCCGGCGAGCTGAAGATGAATCTCGAGCAGACGCGAGCGGTTTGCAGCCGGGCGCACGCGCTTGGCATGAAGGTGGCCTCGCACACGGAGAGCCCCGATGGGATGCGTGTCGCCATTGAGGGTGGGGTGGATACCATAGAGCACAGCGCGGCCTTTGACGAAGGGCTGCAAAAGCTGCTGCGGGAGCGAAACGGGGGCGTGATCCTGACCTTTTCGCCCGCCCTGCCGCTTGCACGCCTCTCCCCTGAGGTGACCAAGCTTAACGAGCTGTGCGTTTATAACAGCGAGGTGGTCATGCAGGGCATGCGCGAGGGCGGGCGCACCGCTATGGAGGCGGGTATTCGCGTAGGCTTGGGCACAGACGCCTCCTGCCCGTTTGCCACGCAGTATAATATGTGGCGTGAGGTTTGGTATTTTTGGAAGATGATGCATGTCTCCACGGATGTCGCAATCTATACCGCTACCCTTTCCAATGCGGAAATTTTGGGTGTCAGCGATATTACCGGCTCTGTAGAAACGGGGAAGTATGCAGATCTGCTGCTCCTCAACCGCAACCCTCTTGAGGATTTGGAGGCGATGCGTGAGCCATATGCGGTCGTCAAAGAGGGCAGGGTCAGAATGCCGCGCCTGAAAAAGAGCAGCTTCATTGAGCAGGAGCTGGACCGCCTTGCTACCACTCTGTAAGGAGGCTGCATGATGGGAACCTATCGCTATGATTACAGTGAATGGGTCACGCTCAACGGGGACCGGCAGAATATCCGTATCCGCTCTCAGGATTTGCGAAACCCGGTCATCCTCTTCCTGCACGGTGGGCCCGGCGTGTGCGACCGCCATCTCGTGCTGAAAAACCAGAGCGGGCTGAGCCGGGATTTTACGCTGGTGATGTGGGATCAGCGGGGCTCCGGCAAGAGCTTTACCCGCGCGAGCCTCAAACAGGAGGTTCACGTTGAGGATTATGTGGCGGATGCGCGGCAGCTGGTGGAATATCTCTGCCGGAAGCTGCAAAAAGAGTCGATTATTCTTGCCTGCCACTCATGGGGGACGGTCATCGGCCTGCAGCTGGCCGTGCAGCACCCGGAGCAGGTTGCCGCCTATATCGGCCAGGGGCAATTTGTCAACGGAGCGGAGAATGAGCGCCTCTCCTGGCAATTTTGCCTGGAGGAGGCGAAGCGCCTTGGGGATCAAAAGGCGGTTGAGCGGCTTTCCGGCATTGCTCCGGCGGATGGGCGTTACCCGGATCAGAAGGCAATGATGACCCAGCGCGATTACCTGACGAAATATGGAGGCGGCAACTATAAAGAGCATAGCGGGATGATCAAATCCCTGCTGCTGCCGCTGCTGAAAACGAAGGAATACAGCCTTGCGGATATCCTGCGTTATGCGCAGGGCGGTACGCATTTGAGCGGCGCGCTCTGGGATGAGGTGGTCGCCTGCCGGTTTGACGAAACAGTTCAGGCATTGGAGATGCCCGTTCTCCTCACCATGGGGCGGCACGATTACAACACGCCCGCCGCTCTGGCGC
>USBP01000103.1 GCA_900552985.1 uncultured Oscillospiraceae bacterium | reverse complement strand
CGAACGGAAAAGGAGGGGCCCCGCGGCCTGAGCGGGAAATAGAATCTATATCGATTGGTGGGAAACCCCGGAACGGTCAAGACCGTTCCCTACGGAGCGGAACGGCCGAGAGGTTTTCTTTGATATTTGAATGAATGCCTGGTTTCGTTGTATGCGACTGGGCGCGTTTCAGATATTCATTCTGCAACGCGCCCCTACCGTTGACAGACTTAGCTGGATTTGTTGCATTACCGATTGTCAATCCAATATCTTCTAATTAAAATAGGATCTTCTTCAAAAGAGACGGTATTTTCTAGCTTTCCGCCACATTTTTCAATCACTCTTATTGACCCGGTATTGGATTCATGGACGCCCACTAAAACCCTTCGTATATGTCTCTTTTTTGCTTCTTCAAGCAGGCATTTTTCTATCTGCGTCGCATATCCTTTTTTTCGTTCAGAGGGTCTTACCCCATATCCGGTATGTCCCCATGAATGAAGGCCGTCCTCTGTTAAATAGTGACGAAGGCTGCCAGCCCCTATTAAATTATCATTTTCATCAATCGCAAAATAAGAAGTAGAAGAAGCAAATTTTTTATCAACAATACCATGCTCAATATCGTTTAACATTCTTATAAACTGTGCAAATCTGCAATCGTCTGAAATGGTTTCTCTAAAAACCATGGTGCAATTTGCGTATTGCTGTTAATCCATTCTTCCATCATTTCATTATATTGCTCAAAATACATTAAGTCAGGCTTAACCAAATATATTTTCAAAATCATTCCCACCTGTATCAGCAAATTTATATTGCCATTTTCGGTTCGGTTTTCTTTTCATCGGCAATTCCAGCCATAGTTGTTTGGGCTGGTGTTCTCTCCAAGCGTTATTTCCTCCGTACACGCTTGTATGACAGGGCGATTTACGCTCTTATAAAGGCGGTATCCGTCGCTGAAATTCCATTTTCCTCAGATACATATCGTTCTACTTTCATATGCAAATCATATTTTTCCCTGAGATTAGAAATTTTTTCCATCATAGGTGAGGCATGATGAGCATCTAACGAATGTTGATCTACCCAACTATCAATGAGCAATACTGTTTCCTCATCCTCAATCGGAAGGAAATATTCATATCTGATATTCCCTGTTTCTGCACGGATGTCATTCACAGTACCGCTTGAAATCATTTCTTCTGCAAATCTTTTTGCGTTTCCCTTTTTTCCTTTGTAGTAGATGTTAATTGTAATAGCCATTTGGTTTTCTCCAATCTCCGTTTCTCTGTCTTTCATTTTACCACAATTCCGAGGGCGTGGAAATAGGGGATTTTCCGGGCTGATTCCTTACCGTTCGGCTATGAGGTGGCCGCCGCCGTCCGCCTTCATTAGCCTTTTTAAGGGGATCCTTATACAGCCGAAGCAAAAATGCGCATCAGAAAGGCTGCGTTTGCTTCCCCCTGTTCCTTCAGCAATGTTTGGTCTCCTTTTTCGCCGTGCCCACATCAAACTTCCGTTTCAGCTTTTCCAACGCTTTTTTTTCAATGCGGGATACATACGATCGGGAGATATCCAGCCGGCTTGCCACTTCGCGCTGTGTTAAGGGAATATCGTTTGCCAATCCATATCGCAGCACAATGATCATTCGCTCGCGCGGATCGGTCAATTCGCTGACATATCGACGCAGCTGTTCGCTTTTTAGCTTGATATCCAGATCGTCGGCAATTGTATCGTTTGTATAAATAATATCGGAGAGCGTCAGAGGGTTCCCCTCGCTGTCGATATCGATTGGATCGCTCATGGAAATATCCTGAGCGGTCTTTTTCTGGCTCCGGAAGTGCATGAGGATTTCATTCTCAATACACCTCGCCGCGTAGGTCGCGAGGCGGGTGCCCTTTTCGGCGTTGAAGGTTCGGATTCCTTTAATTAGGCCGATGGTGCCGATGGAGATCAAATCCTCCTGATCGGTAAAGCTGGCGTAATATTTTTTGATAATATGCGCTACCAGGCGGAGATTGTGCTCAATCAGAATATCCGCCGCAGTTTCATCGCCCTGCTTCATGCGCGCCAGATACTCCCGCTCTTTTGCAGCGCTTAGGGGAGGGGGGAAGGAGCTGGAGGAGCTCAGATGGAGTGTGAAATAGAGCAGGTGTGATAAAATCTGGCCCATCAATGAAGCAAACATGATACCCCGCCCTTCCGGATGATACAGGATATTACCAGCTTATGTGAAAGCGGTACGTTTTGTGCACGTCCGTTTTAGAAAAGAGCAGCGCTCCTTTCGGGGACGGAGGCGGGGCGGATAACCCATTTATTTATCGAGAAGCATTTTTGTACAGGAGCATCCATCGGTTTTCAACGCTGCGCCTGCATTATCCGGCAGGGAAAGCTGCGCTGTCTGCCGTGCTGGAAGCACGGCCATGGGCCGAACACTCCAAAGGCATCCCCAAGGCGCAGGATGACAAGGCAGCAGGGCGATGGTTGGCTGCCGCCAGCTGAGCCTGAGAACATAGCCAGCTACCCTGACGGCGATGTTCCCCTTGTATACTGATGCAATTGTAAAGCCATAGAAAAAGCAGTTAATTTTATAAATTTGATTGATTTTTACTGCTCAAAAATGTACAATAAAATCCGATTTTTATCGGAAAAAGAGGGATTGTGATGAGCAAAATTAAAAACGAAACCGGATTAAAAAGCCCCCTGAGCCGTTACGCGTTCGGCCGGATTCGCGAGCAGCTGGAGCACCGCGCGATGTGGCTGGCAGTGCTGTCTGACGAGGCGGAAAAGCACGGCCTGCCGATGGAGGAGTACGCTGGCGACGCCATCCGGCGCTGTGGATGCATTCAGGGCAAGACGCTTTCGGAGGGCTCAAAGGATTTTCGTGTTTTAAAGAAAAATCTGTTTGGCTATTTCGCCCGCAAGGTTTTTGAAATGGATATCATCGAGTGTACGCACGATACGCTTTCGATTGATTTTCACTACTGCCCGCTTGTCAAAGCATGGCAAAAAATGGGCTATGACGATGAAAAAATTAAAAAACTTTGCGACTGCGCCATGTGTGGCGATCGGGGCATCATTTCTCAGTTCGGGGGCCGGCTCAATTTGGAGCAAACCATTGCCGAGGGCTGCGACTGCTGCAAAATCAGGTTTGTCCGCGACGAAAATGCGGGGAAAGGGGAAAACCATGCCTAACAATAACGTCCTGCCAAGAGGCAAAATTATTCAGTATTTCTTGGCAGATATTGCCAAGGGCCTGTTTAACGGTATGATCGGCAACTACCTGCTTTATTTTTATCAACCTACAGCGGCGTCAGGGCTGCCGAATTTACTGCCGTCAAATAAGATTTTGGGGTTCATCACCATCATGGCTCTGATCACAGGTGTGAGCAAGGTCGTTGACGCCGTAACAGATCCTCTTGTAGCGAACTGGTCTGATAAATGCACAAGCAAATGGGGCCGGCGCATGCCCTTTTTGAGAGCTTCTGCGATTCCCTATGCGGTTTGCGTGCTTCTGATTTTTTTCGCCCCGTTTACCGCAGGGAGTGTTTTGAACGCTGTTTGGGTGGGCTTTTTTATTGTCATGTATTATGTTGCATATACCTTATATTTTATCCCCCAGCGCGCTCTGATCCCCGAAATCATCCCTGATCCGAAAATGCGCGTTGGATACTACGCGATCAGCACGGTTTTCTTTATGGGCTCAAGCGCGGTCATGTATGCTACCACGCTGTTCGTCAACCTGTTCAAAAATGCAGGCTTTTCTCCGCTCTGGTCTTGGAGGCTTGTGTTCCTGATTTTTGCCGTTGTGGGGCTTATCTGCCTGCTCGCAAGTGCATTCGCCTTTAACGAAAAAAAATATTTGCAGCACACCAGCATCCCCACAGATTCCTTTCTCCAATCTTTTAAATCTGTTTTCAAAAATAAAAACTTTGTCATATTCACCATCGGGGATCTTGCCAGCTACATTTCCATGGCGTTTTTCCAGACAACGATGATTTACTATATTGTTGACCTGATACGGATACCGGAGTCTCAGGCGTTCCTGGTCATGCTTGCCGCAATTGTAACTGCCATTGCCTGCTTCCCCCTGATTCTTCATATCAGCAGGAAATATAATAAGCGCATCCTTCTGATTATTGCTTCCTTCCTGTTCACGGCGCTGTTTTTCCTGATTTATTTTGGCGACAGCATTGTAAGCCTGATGCCTGGCCACGAGCTGCTTCTGGGCATTTTGATGGGGATCGCGGTTGCCTATCCCTTTGCCGCGATCAACGTTTTGCCCCAGGCGGTCGTTTCGGATATCATCCAGGCGGACAGCCTCCAGAACGGCGTCAATCGGGAGGGGATTTTCTCCGCTTCCAAATCCTTTATCGAAAAAATAGGCTATGCAATTGCAATGGTCATCGTGTCCAGCGTGCTGGCTATTGGAGCGGCTCCCGGCGAAACCGTAACACTGCAGGGCATCAAATTAACCGGGTTGTTCGCCTCGGGTTTCAGCCTGGTATCTGCGATTTTCTTTGTGATATATGATGATAAAAAAGTGATGCGTATTATCAAAAAATACAGGCAGGAGCAGCCGGACGATAAGAATTGAGCTCGCCAGGTAACAACTGCTGCAACGGAGGTTTATCATGTTTATCAAAGCGATCACGGCGGCGAAGAAAAGGACGGCGTCCGACCGGCCCAACGTTGGCGCGGATAGCGCCCATCTGCAGGAGTATGTGCAAAAGCTGCAAAAAATGATTGGCTGCCAAACTGTATATAGGGAAGACGGCAGAAACGACGCTCAATATAAAAAGTTTTATGAAACGATTGAGCAGGAGTTCCCGCTCCTTCATCAAAAAGGCAAAAAAATTCCTCTGGAGCACTGCCTCCTGTTTCAAATTGAGGGCAAAAGCGATAAAAACATTTTGATTATGAGCCACCACGACGTGGTGGAGGCTTCGGAAAACTGGAAATACCCCCCCTTTGCTGCGGAGATACATGACGGCAAGCTGTTCGGGCGCGGCACAGTGGATACCAAGACGCCCCTTTTTGCCGAGATGCAGGCAGTGGAGGAGCTGCTGGGTGAAAACGTGGAGTTCCCCTGCAATGTCTATATCGCTTCCTCCGCCAATGAGGAAACAAGCGGGGATGGTATGCTGAACGCGCTGGCCTATTTCAAGGCAAACAATATCCACTTCGAGACAGTGCTCGATGAAGGCGGCGCGATTGTAGACGGAATGGTGCCTACAGTCAAACGCCGCTGCGCCATGATAGCAGTGCACGAAAAAGGCAGGCATGCGTACCGCTGCACCGCCACAAAAGATACGAGCGCAGATGGAGGCCATTCGGGGCTCACCGGCAAAAGCGACAACCCGCTGGTGCGGATGTGCCGGTTTGTCTGCGAGGCTGAAAACATCAAGTACATCCGGCGCTTCTATCCCGAGGTAGAGGCGACCTTTTTAGAGACGATGCCCTATATGAGCTATCCTTTGCGCTGCATTTTCACGAGCTGGAAGCTTTTCCGCAGGCCGATGCTTAAAATCCTGCCGAAGGTAAACGCTCAGGTTGGGGCCATGCTGGGCACGACTGTATCCTTTAACAAAATTGAAACGGTTGACGGCAAGGATCATATCCAGTCAAAGCAGGTGCAGGCCACGGCATTTTTCCGCTGTGTAAGGGAAGAGGATCTTCAAAAGGATGTGGAAACGTTCAAAAGAGTCGCCGCAAAATACGGGATTACCGTTGAGCTGGAAAGCACAGATTATTGCAGGCCCGCTGATTTTCAATGCGCGTCTTTTGATTACCTGCGCAGCGTTGTGAATGAGATCTTCCCCTCCGTCGTGGTTGCGCCCTATCTCCTGACAGCAGGCACAGACGCCCGCCGGTTAAGCGGCGTTGCAGACAACATTTACCGCTTCGCGCCGATCAGCCTTTCCAAAGAGCAGTTTGCGACAGTCCACAGCGACAATGAAAATCTTGACGTAGCTTCGATCGGAGAATGCGTCAACTTTTATAAAAAATATATCGCCGGCCTTACTTTTTCAAAATAAAACCGC
>USBP01000102.1 GCA_900552985.1 uncultured Oscillospiraceae bacterium | reverse complement strand
TGTGTTAGGCACGCCGCCAGCGTTCGTCCTGAGCCAGGATCAAACTCTCTAAAATATGATATCAAATCAGCTTCCGCTGCTTCAATCTATCTCAGAGCTCAATCGCTCACTCGATGCTAGCGCATCTCTTTGTACCTCATCGTCTCCGATGGAGTACCCACAAGTTTCTCTCGAAACCTTCAAAAAAATCTCAGGGTTTCTTCTGTTTCTTCTCGTTGTTTAATTTTCAAGGTCCGGGGCCCTCTCAAGAAGGGCGTCTTGTATCTTACCATACTCTCGCCCGTTTGTCAACACCTTTTTTTCGTGCCGACCTTTTTCCTGTTCCGGCCACGCTCTCTCCCGAGCGCTCGATTATTTTATCAAACTCTCTCCCTTTTTGTCAACTCCTTTTCCCTCTCCTTTCTCCCCTCTCCCTACACCCCTCCGCGCGTCTTGCGTACGGAAAGGGGTATTAACTTTTTTCAGGATTAATGATATAATAAATCAGATAAAGCGGGGGATTGCCCGAATAAGGAGGGGTTCTTTGCATTTTCGCCTAAAGGATATTTCCATTAAAACCCGACTGATTATTTCCAACATCCTCATGCTGATTATTCCCTGTTCCCTTGTAATTATGATTACGGCTGTTATTTTCACCGGCCTTGTTTACCGCTTTGACGGAAGGGATGTACGCACACAGCTGACGGATTCCCTTGGTTTCATTTCTGTTTTTCAGCTGCAATATCACGTAAATAAGCTGGAAAAAGAGGTGCTTCAAAATGGAGAAGCGGTGAGCGGCAGTGAAAACGTTATGGCCATGTGCCGGGATATTGAAAATACCGGTGCGCTGGTTGCCATTTTGGTAGAGCGGGAACCGGTTTATGCAACAGAAGGCTCTTCCTTAGAGGATTGGCGCAGCCAGATCAAGCGGATTGCAGGGAGCATTAATTTCGATGAAGATTCCCTTCTCTATACCAATTCACGAGGCACCATCCTTTCCACGGTTACACATACCGCCGACGGGCGGCACCTCTGCATTCTCGTGTGCGACCCAACGCTTGTCAGCGTGGTGGCCAGCACGACAGAAGACCTGCCGAAGCGTGCGTTTGAATACATGGACACCATGGGCTGGGTTTTCATTGGCCTTGCCATCCTGGTGACATTGACGACGGATGTTTTGCTCGTTGTGTTCATATCCCGCGGAATTTTAGTGCCGCTGGACAAGCTCCGGCGGGCCACCCATGAGATTCGGGACGGCAATCTGGATTACCGCGTTAATTATGAGGGAAAAAACGAGTTGGGGGACGTGTGCGCAGATTTTGAGGAAATGCGCTTGCGATTGCGGGACTCTGTGGAGGCGCAGCAACGGTATGAGGACAGCCGCAAGGAGCTGCTCGCCGGTATTTCACACGATCTTGGCACCCCTCTGACTGCCATTAAGGGGTATGTTTCCGGCCTGATCGACGGCATTGCGGACACGCCGGAGAAACAGGCACACTACTTGAAAACCATCTACAGCACCGCCTGTGACATGGATAATTTGGTCAGCGAGCTTTTCACCTTCTCAAAGCTTGATCTGGACCGCATCCCCTTCTATTTTGAGCACGTGGATCTGGTGGGCTTTTTTGAGGATTGCTGCGACGAGCTGCGCCCTAAATTTGCTACGCAGGAGACAGAGCTCTCCTTTGACAACCAGTGCGGCGAGAGCGCCTATGCAAGCGTTGACCGCGCACAGATGAAGCGCGCGGTAATGAACATCATCAACAACTGCGTGAAATACAAAAAGCCCGGTATCTGCACCATACGCATTACGCTGCGGCGTGACGGCTCTTCCATCCGAATCGAGATCGCAGACAATGGTATGGGCGTATCGGAGGAAGATCTGACAAAAATATTTGACAGCTTCTACCGCACGGACCGCGCACGAACCAACGTCAGCAATGGAAGCGGCCTGGGGCTGGCAATCACCAAGCAGATTATTGACCGTCACAACGGCAAAATTTGGGCGGTTGGCAGCATCGGCAAGGGGCTTACGATCTGCATCCTGCTGCCCGAGAGCAAACAGGAGCAATAGGGCAAGCGCTACCGCCCCTACGCCAACGCAACATTTTACATGAAAAGAGGAGGATCGACATGGCAAAATCCATTCTGATCATTGAGGATGATAAAAATATTGCCGAACTCGAGCGGGACTATCTGGAAGCAAACGGTTATGAGGTCGATACCCAGTTTAACGGCGAAAGCGGGCTTGCCGCAGCCCTGAAAAAAAATTACAGCCTGATCCTGTTGGATTTGATGCTGCCCAAAGTGGATGGCTTTGAAATTTGCCGCGCGATCCGCAGGGAAAAGGACATTCCCATTTTAATGGTTTCTGCCAAAAAAGAGGATATTGATAAAATCCGCGGCTTTGGTATCGGGGCGGATGATTATATTGTAAAACCTTTTAGCCCGTCGGAGCTGGTTGCCCGTGTGCATGCACATATTGCCAGATACGACAGGCTGACGTCAAAGGGGGATGGCACAGCAGATGATTTTATCTCAATTGGAAATCTGTATATTGATAAAAACGCACGGCGCGTCTACGTCAACAAAAAGGAGGCTGTATTGACCAATAAGGAGTTTGACCTGCTGGTTTTTCTCGCCTCCAACCCCAACATTGTTTTCAGCAAAAATACGCTTTTCGACCGCATCTGGGGCTTTGACGCGATCGGGGAAACCTCTACCGTGACCGTGCACATCAACCGCATCCGGGAAAAAATTGAGGACGACAGCTCTAACCCGCAATATATTGAAACCGTATGGGGAGCCGGTTATCGTTTCAAGCTGTAACTGTCAAATTAAGAAGTCGCATAGCAATATTTTAGATTTTTTTAATGGTTTCTTTGTATGAAGTTAAGGAATCACGGCTATACTATAGGCACAGTGTAGCTGAGGTGGTTGTCAGCGAGCACTGTGGATTCGTTTTCTTCTCTCTCTCTTTTTCAATCGCCTGGGGTTACCCAAGGCGATTGAACCCTTTTATGGGGGTTTTGTAGGCATTAGATGTTGTTAGATGGGAAAGCCGAGGGGCCTCTGCCTCAAACCAGACGAACGGGCAGCGCGTTTGCGCCGCCCGTTTTTTATGTACTGAGCTGTTAGTCGTCCGTATGTTTTAACAGGTTTTCCTGCATCCGGAAGATCATCTCCCTGCGGCGCAGCTCTTCTTCCGCGTCCAGACGAATTACGCCGTTATCCTCTACCCTCAGGATATTTCCGGGCCTCACGCCGGGGGGCAGGAGGCTTCGTTTTATGGTGACCATGGAGCAATCCTCCCGCTCGCAGACGGCAAGCTCCCCCTCAAACCGATCGATTATCAGCGTTTGCATTCCAATCCCCTCTCCCGCACCTTTTGCAGCGAAGCCTCCGCCTAGGCGGCCCGCCGGGCGGTCAGCTCCTGCTCTGATTTTTCTGTCGCGCAATACAAAGTGCTGCCATCGCTGCCAAACACAACCGTGCCGTCCTGATCCGTGCGAAACGGCGTAATCCCGCGCCGTTCCAGCTTCTCAAGCGTTTCCTCGTGCGGGTGACCGTAATCATTGCCCTTGCCGCAGGAGATCACGCAGAAAGCCGGCTGGACCCGCGCAAGGAAGTCAGTGCCGGTGGAGGTATCACTGCCGTGATGGCCAATTTTCAGCACATCGGCATGCACATCCATGCCCTGCTCCAGCATCGCGCTCTCCGCCGGCGTTTCCGCATCCCCCGTAAACAAGAAGGAGGTGGAGCCAAAATCCAGGCGGGCCACAACAGACATATTGTTTAAATCATCGTTCTGCCGGCAGGGGCCGAGGATCGTCAATACGGCCTGCCGGCCGGCATAGGTCTCGCCCGGCCTTGCCGCAATCACTTTCGCGCCGGCATCGCCCGCCGCCTTCAGAAAATCCTCGTAAACCCGTGTAGTGGGCGTGCTCTCCCGCGTCAGCTCCGGTATGATTATATTTGCCGCAGGGATCTCCTCCAGCACCTCCGACATGCTCCCGATGTGGTCGGAATGCGGATGTGTGGCGATCACATAATCCAGACGTTTTATCCCCTGAGAGGTAAGATAGGAGACAATTTTATCGCCATTGCCCCGCTCCCCCGCGTCAATGAGCACATTGAGGCCCTCCGCCTTAATGAGGATCGAGTCGCCCTGCCCAACATCGATATAGTGGACGGAAAGCGGCTGCTGCGCCGCCTCGGAAAGCTCTGTCAGCTGTGCGCTGCTGAAAATCTCCTGCCAGGTGGGCACGGCAAACGGAAGATTCAGCTGGGGCGCGACCGTGATGAAGGCGCATATCAGCACCACAAGCGCGCCAAAAGCCTTAACCGCGGTGCGTTTTCTGCGTGTTGACCGGCTTTTTCGTTTTGCCATTTTTACTTCTTCCTTTCCCGTAATACGCTCTTCCAGAGGGCTGGCGCGCTCCGCCGGACGCCTGCGCGCGGATGAGGCATTTCTCCCCGTCGCCAATGAGATCGGCCCGCCCGGCGCGGCGCAGCGCCTCCTCCACAAGCGCACGGTTCTGCGGCTTGAAATATTGCAGCAGCGCACGCTGGAGTGCTTTTTCCTTTGGCGTGCGCGCCACATAGACCTCCTCCATTGTGTATGGGTCAAGCCCTGTGTAGAACATGCAGGTGGAAATGGTGCCCGGCGTGGGATAAAAATCCTGCACCTGCTCCGGACGCAGCTTCTCCCGCTTTAAGAACAGCGCGAGCTCCACCGCATCCTTCAACGTACTGCCCGGATGGGAGGACATCAGATACGGCACAAGATACTGCTCCTTGCCAATCTGTTTGGTATACGCAAAATACCGCTTTGCAAAATGCAGGTAAGCCTCGATATGCGGCTTGCCCATCTTATCCAGCACGGCGGCAGAGCAGTGCTCAGGCGCTACCTTGAGCTGCCCGCTGACGTGATGCTCCACCAGCTCGCGGAAGAAGCTGTCATCCTGATCCTCAAGCAGGTAATCATACCGAATACCGGAGCGGATGAACACCTTTTTCACCCCATCCACCGAGCGGACGGAGCGCAGGATATCGAGATATTCACTCTGATCCGCCTTCAGCTGCGGGCAGGGCTTGGGCGCCAGGCACTTTTTCCCCTTACACAAGCCGTTTTTCTCCTGCAAATCGCAGGAGGGGCGGCGGAAATTGGCCGTGGGCCCGCCAATATCATGGATATACCCCTTGAAGCCCGGCTGCTGTGTGAGCAGCTTTGCCTCCGCAAGAATGGAGGCCTTGCTGCGCGTGGTCACATACCGCCCCTGATGAAAGGCGAGCGAACAAAAATTGCACGCGCCGAAGCAACCGCGGTTATGTGTGATGGAGAATTCCACCTCCTGAAGCCCCGGCACGCCTCCGAGCGGCTCATAGGAAGGATGGTAAGTACGCATATAGGGCAGCGCATACACGCGGTCGAGCTCCTCCTGAGAGAGCGGGATTGCGGGCGGATTCTGCACCAGCATCCGCCCGCCGTGCCGCTGCTTGAGCAGCCTGCCGCGGATATGATCCTGCTCATCCTGCTGGATGCGGCAGGAGACCGCATACTCCCGCTTGGAACGGCACACATTTTCAAAGGAGGGGCACTCCTTCCCATATAACGGCGTTTCGCGCACATCGACTGCATAACAGGTGCCGCGGATATCCGTCAGCGAGGAGACCGGCTCCCCGGCATCCAGCCGCCGGGCAATCTCTACAATCTGCCGCTCCCCCATGCCGTAGATCAGCAGATCTGCGCCGGAATCAAACAAAATGGAGGGGTGAATTGCATCCTCCCAATAATCATAGTGCGCAAAACGCCTGAGGGATGCCTCCAGGCCGCCGATTACCAGCGGAAGCCCGGCCCCGTAAGCCTCGCGGATACGCCTGCAATAAACGCTTACCGCACGATCCGGCCGTCTGCCCGCCTTGCCGCCTGGGGTGTAAGCATCCTCGCTGCGCTTTTTCTTTGCCGCCGTGTAGTGGGCGACCATAGAATCAATGTTGCCGGATGAAACCAGAAACCCGAGGCGCGGCTGCCCAAACCTCATAAAATCCGCCGTGCTGCGCCAATCCGGCTGGGAAAGCATCGCCACCCGAAAGCCCGCAGCCTCCAGCACGCGGG
>USBP01000101.1 GCA_900552985.1 uncultured Oscillospiraceae bacterium | reverse complement strand
TGGGCCTCACGGCCGGCGCGGTGCAGGAGGAGGGGCCGGAATATCAGGAGGATCACAGCCGTGCCGCGTATTTTGAACTAGACCGCTATGGCTTCAAGCGAGTGGGCACCAGTAATAACGTAAACATCTATATGTATGGCGAAGGCGAAAGCAGCTTGGTGACCAACATCAAGGTGTGGGTGGAGATTCAATCCGACCAAAACGGCCAGTGGGGCTTTTACATGAATGAGGATGACGACCCCGGCCTGATGGGCTCCGGAAACCCGCTGAAGTATGACTATACCAGATATTTCCCGGATGGCTATTATAAAGCCTATTTTACGGTGCGCACCTATAAGCTGCTGATTTACCAGACGGTGCATTACACGGCGACGCCCGTGCTGATTTATTAACATCCGTGTCCAAAGGCCTGGTCATGGGCTGAAAACTGTGCGAGGGCCGCTAAGGCGTCCCGGATGCAGGAGAAGAAGGCCGCAGGGCGGTGGCTGTCTATCGCCAGCCGTGCCCGAGAGCATACAACGTGCGTTTGGCACGCCCTGACGGCGGCGTCCCTTCCGGACGCAGGCGCTGAGGCCCTGCAAGGGCTTTTCCAAACTTTTTCTTTCTTTTGCTTGCATCTATTTTTTTCCCTTGGTGCGTGGCTTATCACACTCCCCCACGCACCCTCCGCGCCCGCGGGAGCGTAACGGCAAACAGGGATAGCGATATGCCTGTTTGGTTCCCGCGGGCAGTAGGGGAAAAGATAGTTTGCAATAGATAGCTCGTCACATTCCTTTTTACACCTCTTTTCGCAGGGCGGGGCAGCTTGGTAACGATAGCTGCCCCGCCCACTCTTTGCCCTCCTTCCAAGGGACTCCATTGCTGCATTCCAATATTTGTATTATCGTCTATAAAATGTTCTTCCCTCAATTTTTAAATGGAGTAAACAATGGGAGAAACCGTTTTTTCAACACACAGGCCTTGCAATTTTGTTAAAAGCAAGTTAAAATAAATAAGAATGCGTTGCTATGCACAAAATATTTTTGTAAGATTTGGGGGACAGGAAATGCAGCTCAAGCAAACGGCTCAAACCTTGCTGACGGATGTAAAGCATTACTGGAGCAAGCCGCCGGCAGGGCGCTATATGCCATTCAAGGAAATTGCGGCCTACAGCGTCGGGGGAATCGGCGCCTACTTCATTATTACAGTGGTGCAGGCGTTGTCGTTGTCAGTCGGCAATTTCATCATTGGTAATGCGATCGGCATTGAGCCCACAAAGATTTATCTGCTCTATATCATTGCGATTTTATCCAGCTTCCCGATGACGGCGCTGCGCGCCAACATCATCGACAGCGCACGGAACAAAAAAGGGAAATACCGCCCTTATCTGATCTACATGGGGATTCCCACAATTATCCTCGCTGCCGGCTTTGTATGGATGCCCTATGAACATATGAGCATGCCGATGAAAATGGTCACAGTGCTGCTGTTTAACATCGGCTTCCAGTTTTTCTACATGTTCTTCTATGAGGCGTATGAAAACCTGATTTACGTCCTCTCCCCCAACACGCAGGAGCGCACGGATGCCGCAACGGTGAAATCCGTTATCTATTCCCTTGCGCCCTCAATTGTCAACATCGTCATGCCTATGGCGGCGAAATATATCACCAACGGTGATATGACCGATATGCGGCTCTACCGCATCGCTTACCCGCCGATGCTGATTCTCGGCATCCTGCTCTCCATTCTGGTTTATGCCAACACGCAGGAGAAGATCATCCAGGCGAAAACGCATGTGGTGCAGGTCAAATTTGTGGATGCCATCCGCGATGTGGCGAAGAATAAATATTTCTGGATCATCTCTCTGGCCGGTTGGCTCGGCTTTTTGGAGAGCTCCTATGCCACGATCCTGCAATGGCTGTATCAGTATCAGCACGCCTGCACAGAGGGGCAGTTTGCCCTGATTCAAACCATTAACGGCAACGCGGCGCTTTGGGGCATGCTCATGGCGCCCTGGGCCATCAAGCGCTTTGGCAAAAAGCGCGTGCTGCTGGTGACAAACTTCCTCAACGTTGTTTTTATCGCTTCCATCTATCCGATTGTGGTCAAGGTGGATCCGCGCATGTGTATCTGGCTGGTGCTCATCTGCCTGTTCAGCAACGGCGTGGTCGGCGCGTTTGCACATGTGCTTAACCCCAGCATCCAGGGCGATATCCGCGATTATCAGCAGTATGTCACCGGCGAGCGGATTGACGGCATGTTTTCCGCGGTCGGCCTCATCGGCCAGGTCATTACGCTTGCCACGAGCGGCGTGCTGCCCGCTGTGTATGAGGCGCTGGGCATCACAACGGAGAACGCGGCCTCCATGGGCTATACCAATGCCTATGATGTGCTTTATAACCGCAATATTTTTGAGGATACCTTTGCGCTGCTGGTAGGCCTGTCCGTCATCGGCGCGCTGATGAATGTGATCCCCTATTTCTTCTATGACCTGACGGAGACCAAGCAGCGCGGTATGGTCAATGTGCTGAAGGTGCGCGCCCTGTTTGAGGATTACGGCAACAACGCCCTATCCGACAAGGGGCTTGTGGAAACGATCGACCTGGTCAACGAGGCGCGGGAATATGCGGTGGCAGAGCCTGTCCCTGAGAGCCGGGATGGCATCAAGGCGGCCAAAAAATCGAAGGATCGCGCCGCCGTCAAAGCAGCGAAAAAGGCCTATAAGGCGGCTGTGGAGCACAACCGCATGATTGAAATCTCCCAATTCGTCATTGAGGAGATGAATAAGTTCAACACCCTGAAGGTGCAGGAAGAGGTCGCGGTCGCAAAGGAGATTTATGCGGCGGGCCTGGATAACGTGGTGAATGTGGAGCAGGATATCCTCCTCAGAGCGAAAGCGCTGCCCAAGGGCACAGAGGAGGAGAAGCTCTACCGCAAGGCTGCCATCGAAAAGGCACGGCAGCGCCTGTATTCCAAAAAGATCATCCTTAAGCATTATCCCAACGGCCTGGTGGAGTTTGACGCTTCTATCTTTGACAAGCTGTTTGCAAAAGAGGACCGCCTGGAGCAGGAGCTGGAGGATGCCTATAAGGCCTTGTTCCAAGCCAAGGAGGAGAAAAACAGCGAGGCAGTCAAGGCTGCTAAGAAAAATGTGCAGAAGGCCAAGGTGGCGCGTGCAAAGGTGCGCACAGAAATCCGTGAGGCGACCAATGCGAACTCCATTTATCACCGCGCTGCAAAGCCGTATCTGGATGCGAAGAAGCTTCTCATCCAGGAGGAGAATTACAAGCACTATGATGAAATTGCTGCGATGTATGACGAGGCAAAGGCCCGCGCAGATGCGCAGCAGGCGAAGGAAGAGGCTGAGGCTGCCGCCAGAGATGCGCAGAAAAAGGCCGATAAGGAGCTTGCGCGTGCTGGCCGCAAGCGCAAGTAATCAGATTGTATAAGGCAAGAGCAGAGGCTGCGGTGCACGGAAGCTGCATCGCAGCCTTTTTATGCCAATCTGCGGGCCGTGCCGTAAAAAGGGAGGAGGGATGTGAAAGCATGAAGCGGATGCCGTAAGGCCCGTTGACTGATTTGGCGGCATGCATTACAATCACTCCAGGTTGTCCACCGCATTTGGAAAAGGGCGCTGCGCGCTGAATGACAGCTTGTAGGGCGCTGGCCCGAAAACTACATTGAAAAAGGAGTAAATCCGTTATGAAAAACACTGGGATACAAGCCTTTCAAACAGGGAGTCCAAGCTTTCAGGTGGCGGTTCTCTCTGATACGCAGCTTCCGCCCACTGAGAAAGGGCTGAGGCAGGATGACCGCTTCCTGGAAAATTTCAAAAAGACGCTGACTGTGTTAAAAAACCGTAAGGTGGATATGATTCTCTTTGCAGGGGATATCGGCGACCTCGGCACTCGCTTTGCTTTTCAAACCTATCAGGATACACTGGATGCGGTGTTTGGGGCGGAGAAGCCGATTCTACAAACCATCATGGGCAACCATGATTATTGGAACAAAAGCCTCTTCACAGCGATCAATCACCGTAGGGCGTTCCGCAGGATTATCGGGCATTCACCCTGGACGCATTATACAGTGAACGGGTATCACTTTATTGGCGCCTCGCCTGACAGCGGCCATATGACAAAGGGCTATCGCCGTGCGGCGAAATGGCTGGATGCCGAGTTGCATAAGGCAAGCGAGGATTCCGCCGGGAAGCCGGTTTTTGTTTTGACGCATACCCAGCCGATAAACACCAGTTACGGCAGCGAGGATTGGGGGGATACGACGCTGGACGCCGTTTTGTCGAAATACCCCAACGTGATCAATTTCAGTGGGCATGTGCATTACTCGCTGCTGGATGAGCGCTCGATCTGGCAGGGAGCTTATACGGTAATCAACACGCAGTCGCTCTCCTACACCGAGCTGGAGCCGGGGAAGGAGAACGGCACCATTCCCCCGCATGCAGACAAAACGCCCATGGGGTATATCATGGCGTTTGCAGAGGATGCCATCACGCTGCACCGCATCAATTTTGCGGATGGCGCGGCCGGATATGAGGAAAAAGCGGACAGATGCTGGAGTTTTCCATTGCCTTACCGCAATGATGGCCGCTATGGGTTTGCCGCTCGGAAAACCGGGAATACCGCGCCCAGCATGCCAGGGGCCGGGGGCACGGCCGCCATTCAAAGGGATGCTGTGTTGCTGCGCTTCCCGGCAGGAACGGACGATGATTTTGTGCATTCCTATCAGGTGGTGATTGACGGCGGGGAGCCCCGGCTTTTTTTCAGCGACTTTTATAACGGGCTGGATGCGATGGCAAAACAGGTAACACTGGAGCTGAAAAACATTCCCCATTTAGAGGGAAAGCATGTGTTTGAGGTGTACGCCGTGGATAGCTGGGGTGAGGCAAGCCCTTCCTCACTTCGGATAGAAACAAATTCCATCCATGTGCATTCCAAACCGTTTATGTGAATATACAAATTTTTAAGAAATTCAGGTGAACTTTCTATTGAAATTGTGAATAAATATGCTACAATAAGAGATGCATCATTTGGCTGACGCCAAAAAATAAAGGAGTGTGGGAAAATGCTTGTCATGATTGTGGATTGGCTGAGGCGGATTATCGCTGCGTTTCTTTCGCTGTTTGTCTTTCTGCCCATCGGGGTGACGATTCACCCGATGACGGCGCAGAACCCGGAGCAGCTCCGGCTGAATGTGAGCATCATTTCCGACGGCCATATGGAGGGCAATAACGTTAGCCGCTTCCAAAACCACAGCCGTGCGTTTCTGGATATGTCCCGGGCGGAAACGCCGGTGGATGCGCTGGTGATGGTAGGCGACAATACGATGAACGGCATGGAGATCGAGTATATGCTCCTATATGGGCTGATGAACCGTTACCTGACGGTGGATAACGTGCTGATTGCCCCCGGCAACCATGAGCTGTGCAAGGAGAATGAATACGAAAAATACTACCGGCGCTTTATGGATTATAACCGTGCCTGCTTTGGCTATGACCATGAGCATGCGTATTTCAGCCAGGAGATCAACGGCTATAAACTGATCGTCATGGCTACAGAGCAGGATAGCAAGGTGGAGGCCTATCATTCGCAGGAGCAGCTGGATTGGCTGGCAAACGAGCTGGCTGAGGCTGCGGCAGCAGGGATGCCTGCCTTTGTGTTTAACCACAATCCGCTTGAAGGGAAATTTGAGCACTATTGGCCTGCCGGGAATGTCGGCCCGCAGGGCGAGCAGCTGGATCAGATTCTGAAGAGCTGCGGCACGCAGGTGTTTTATTTCTCCGGCCATCTGCACATGGGCGTTTATGAAAATGGGAACGGCTTGGCGACGGAGGGCAACGTTACCTACATCAATGTGCCGGGATTTGGCGAAGAATGCAATTATGGCGATCTGATTGACGCCGGTATGGGCTGGCAGATGGAGGTATACGACACCGAGGTCGTTCTGCGGCTGCGCAATTTCGCCACGAGCGAGTGGGTGGAGGGCTATGAATACACCTACCCGTTGACGGCTGCTTGATTTTTCTGCCAGGGCGGTTTCGCATGGCGTGTGCAAACGCGCTGCCTGACTGCGGCATTCCAATCACAACCAGAAAAGGCCGCGTTGTAAAA
>USBP01000100.1 GCA_900552985.1 uncultured Oscillospiraceae bacterium | reverse complement strand
TGGTCATATTTACGTGCCACTTTGAATACCTCCTTATTCTCTTGGTTTTATTATGGAATCCTTGAGGATAAGCTGTCAACTTTTTTTATACCACACCAAATCAATTAAAATAAACCTCAGCATCGTGGAATATAAAAACAAGACCGCATAGAACAAGGCCGAACGGGCGGAAAATACAGGCAACACGCCGAACAGCAGCATCAGGCTGGTCAGCAGCACGCCCACCGCAACACAAAAAAGACCCACCTCAATCACGCTCTGGCGCAGCAGCGCCCACAGCCACGCTTTTTTTGAAGAATAGCGTAAAAAAACAGTTTCACAGCAGGCGTTGCGCACCAACCCATTATCAAACAGCACGCACAGATAGCCGAAAAATAAAAAGGCGGCGTTCCGGTCTACCGTTGTGTAAAACACGATTTCATTCTCATTACAGATTCCCAGTGCCATCAGCCGTTGAACGGAAAAAAGGATATATATTGCGGTCAATGAAACACGGATACATCGCGAAACAAACAGATCATTGCGCATAGTGCCTCTTCCTACTCGTTATTTCAAATAGCTTTTTTTGTTTTTAACGTATAGCAGCATCACCGGGATCAATGCAATAGCCGAAAACAAAATCAGCAAAATACCGTAACGCAGCAGGGGAGGAGAAACGTCCTCAACCACGCCGCCTTCCCCAAAAAAGAAGATCAGGTTCGGCAGAAAAATCCAGCGAACGCCGCGTGTACCGACGGGAAACATCTGGGGGAAAAGAACGCAAAACAGAAATAACGCGGTTGGGGAGAGGCTTACGAGAAAACGGTTGGAGGTAAAAAGCGACATGCCCATGCCAAACAGGCTGAAAAGACCGGCGAAAAGGCCGAGGTGCAGGCTGGTCAGTACAGAGAACAAAAAGGGCTGCTTCTCAAAAAAATCCATTAAGACAAACTGGTAGTTGCTCGTCCAGAAAAGGCGTGTCGGCGCTTGAAAGGAAAAGATAAGCAGCGAAAGCAGCAGGAAGGTCATGCAGGAAAGAAAAACAAACAGAAACGCCCCTCCAAAGGTGAATGCGCATTTCTCCGCAAAGTAAAGCTTGAATTGCCGGCGGGTTAAAATATAATTTCCGAACCCTGTGTTTTTTTCATACAAAAAACGGGCGGAAAACAGCAGCCCGGCCACAATGGCGATGGCAAGGGGCAAAAAAGCGTCATCCAAACCCTCCTGAAAAATGACATATCCGTTGACAGCGCTTAAATATTCGCGTGCCGCTTCGAGATTGATTCCAGATACGGAATGCGCTACCTGATCTTTTGTTTCGAGAATATATTGAATTTTGAAAGAAGTGCCTTTCTGCCATGCTGCAAATAATGCCAAATAGCTCAGGAGCGCCAAAGGCGATTTTAAAACGTACTTTATATCCTTACGCCACATAGTTTCACTCCATTGTAAAATGCCCGGTATTTCCTGCGGAACGGCCGGGCGTATTTCTACTGAACATCGTACATGTATTTCATGGAATCCGTGCCTGATTGAAGGGACGAACCATAGATTTTCACATTATAAGAATAGCCCTTCTCTGATTTGGCATTTGCCGGTATATTATTGGCCGTTGCGCAGCGTGACCATATCGGAGGCGGTTGTCCCTGCCCTGTCATACCATGCAAGGCAAGTTTGCGGCTTTGTCCAGCTTGTAATTGATGTCGCATAAAACTGTACTGTTTTCGAATCGGTTTTTTTGACTGTGGTGGGCACGCCGATTTGCCTCCCGGCGTTATACCCTTTCACATATTGAACCGTTACCATATCGGAAAAGGTGGCAAAGGATGCAATTGCAAAGGCGATTACCAGCAGGATAGAGGTGACGGCCACATATAATTTCTTCTTCATTTTAACCTAGCTCCTTTCAATAATGTTAACCTATTTGTAATCTATCTGTCATTAAAAATAGTATATTACCATTGGAATCACATCCTTTTATGTAATATTTATATTAAGTATAATTTATTGAGAAAATAATGTCAATATTTACTTTTTATTTAAGTGAATAAATCTGTTTGTTTTTACTAAAATAGATATTTTTCAGCAAGCCATTCGTCTCGCCAAGGAGGGAATCACGCGGTCAGTAGCGTTTGGGTACGCCCAGGCGGTGATGTTTCCCTTTATATACGTTATACACGGATGATTACAACTATTAAAAAACCGGCGGCAGGAATGTCCCTGCCGCCGGCGTGGCCGTTGCGGTCAACCGAATATTTTTGTGCCCTGCAAATCGTTTCTGGCCTGCCGCAGGGCGGCATATTTTTCTTCCAGCGCCTGCTGCTTTGCTGCTTTGTCAAAGCGCTTTTCCCGGTAAATGGCCTTATAGTGCAGCTCATTGCTGCGCCCTGCCACATATACCTGATTCGAGAGCGTCTCCCGCAGCAGCGCGTCAAAGCAGAGCCAGAGCTTATCGACGGCCTCCTGCGTGTAGCCGGTGAGCTCCATGGAGGCGACCTCGTTGAGCAGAGCCACATATTCCCCAATGGGGATGAGGCCACGGTAGGCGTTTTCCAGCGCTTCCTGCGCGCGGTCCACCTCCTGTTGAGAGGCGGCTCCTTCGGAGAGGATCAGCCTGGCGTTTGCCAGCGCATTTTGAAAGGTCAGGTAGGAGTAGTCGATATATAACGCACCCTCCGCCGTTGTGCAGCTGTTGATGGTTTTTTGCAGCGCCTGTGTGGAAACGGAAGCGTTGGCGGGCTCTTCTATCTGTGTTGGCTCTCGCTTCGCCTGCACCGCCTCGCCCTGCGCCTGATCGAGCAGGATATCCAGCTTGACAACGCCGTTGTGCCGGATGGTGACGGTAAACGTCTGCGATGCGGGATCCCATTGCGTTGTGTGGGTAAAGGGCCGTGTTTGCGCCCCGCCCTCCATATCGCTTCTCAAAATAAGCCTGGGAGCGCCGCCGTTGTATGTGCCTGTCACGGTAATGGTGGTTTCCCGCAGCTGGCTGTCGTCAAGCCCGACGGGATCTCCGTTTTCATCCAGCGTCATGTATGTCTTACAGATTTGTGCGATGCTTTCCTGTTCCAGCTGCTCTTGCGTGACTGCCTTCAGCAGCTCCCCTTTATCTGTGCGGTAATTGGAGAGGTAGAAGGAGAGCCGGTCTTCTTTTTCTGAAATAATGGCCGAGGTGTGCTCCTGCGCGGAGATCGAGAAGGCGGATGCATTGCTGTAAACAGGCGTCCCCACGGCGCTGGCTTCTAATTTTGTGTTCTCTAACGGATGAATAAAGAACCATTGCGTTCCGGTCCGTACGGTGTAGGCGCTGCCCTGCGCCTGCTCTGAAAACAGCGCGTCGTAATCGCTCTGCTCCTTTTTTTCATCGATCAGGAGAATCCCATTTTGCGCAAACCTTGCCCGCTCATGCTCTCGAAGGTTGGAGGGCAGCAGAGGGAGTATGCGGTACCGGCCAGTGGAGGGATAGAGGGAGTCCTTGCTCTGGCTCTCATAAAAATCTGGAGCGTTGGCGGATCCCAACACAGCGGCCGGTGTTTCCCGCAGGACGTCTTCCCGGGAGGGGATTTCTACTTCCCCATTGCGTATTGCATCAAACAGCGGCGCAATTCCATATTGAAAGCCTGCGACCACCTTGCCGCCGCTTGCGGTGGCAAAGGCCGTCGTATCCGACTGGAAGCAGGTCCCGCCGCAGCTCATGGCAAGCATCATGGACTGGACGTACAGGTTTTCCGGGTAGGAGAAGCGCTTCTCCTCCTCGCTGTCGACATAACGGTCGTACTCTCCAAAGAGGGTTTCCCGCCCGCCACCTGTTTGCCATGCCGACCAGTCGGCGCAGATCCCCCAGTTCCCTACCAGGCCGGCCAGCCAAAGCCCCTGCATCACAGAGCAGGCGGTGAGAGAAAATGACGCCTGGCGGGCCATCAGGATAATGTTTGCCGCGTTTTCTTGAAAAGCGGTATAAAGCGCTTCGTTTTTTTCCAGCCATTGCAGTACAAGGCTGCCGCCCTCCTCGAAGCCGGCTTCGTTCCAGATGAAAAACGCGCCGTATTTGGCGGCCAGCTCAATACAGTCAATGAGGTATGGCACATTGTTGCTCTCTACTTCGCCGCGCAGGGATATGCCGGCGTAAAGTCCGGCGGCGCTGAGGCCATAGAAGTAGGGGCTCCTTGCAAATCGCTCTTCCAGATAAGCGACAGGAAAGCGTTCCTCCATGTGATATTCGCCGTCGATTGCCTGAATGGCATAGGGAATCTGGTTTTGTTCACATGCGTCGGCGGTCTTCTCCAGCCAGGCAAGCGATTGATCACCGCCCGGCAGGAGCCCATGGCCAGGGATCAGCAGGAGCACCGTATGCTGCTTCTGATTTTCCGGAATGGCTGCCCACAGCGTGAGAAGGGGCTGGTCGCCGCAATAGCTGACGAGGTTGAGCGGGTTTTCACTGTCAATTGTGCGCCGAAGCGCCTGCTTTTCTCCGGACGATACGTCATGGAAGGTTTGCAGCAGCACCTCGCGTGCGTTTGTGGAGAGCTGCTTTTCATTCTGCGGGAGCTGATTGGTCAGGGTATAGGCGATCGTGCCGGCAATCGCGGCGACGACGGCGGCGGCGGAAAGGCAGATGGAAATGATAACGGCCAGACGCTTTTTCCGCTGCTCGGCGCCGGCCGCCTGCTTTTGTGGTTTCTTGCGCATGGCAAACGCTCCTTTTCAAGCGATGCTTCATTTCTATATCCTGATGTTACCATTCCCACATTCGCCTTGTCAATGCCCGGCCGGCCGGAATTGTCGCTTGTAAAATAATAAAACGCCAGTTATAATAGTATGAAATAAATCGGATTTGACCGGTTGGGCGGCTTGCCCGAAAGGATGGATTTCAGATGTTGATTCGCGATTGTTTGAAGCAAAAAGATGTAACCCTGTCGTTTGAAGTGTTTCCGCCAAAGCCCGGTATGCCGTTTCAGCCTGTGCAGGAGGCGGTTGCTGCGCTTTCCCAATTTGGCCCGGATTTTATGAGCGTTACATACGGTGCGGGCGGTGGCACCTCGCAGAATACGATCCATATTGCCTCTTTTATGCAAAAGGAATGCGCTACTACGGCGCTCGCACACCTGAGCTGCGTTTCCTCCTCCCGTGAGGAGGTTTCCCACCTGATTGACGAGCTCCAGCAGCAGGGGATTCAAAACGTGCTGGCCCTGCGCGGAGATATCCCAAAGGGGCAGCAATTCCCGGAGGCCGGCTATTATAAATATGCCTATCAGCTGGTGGAAGAAATAAAATCCCGCGGGGATTTCTGCGTGGGGGCGGCCTGCTACCCGGAGGGGCATGTGGAATGCCAAAGCAATGCGGCGGATCTTGCGCATTTAAAGGCCAAGGTGGATTGCGGCTGCGACTTTTTAATAACGCAAATGTTTTTTGATAATAATGTATTATACAGCTTTCTCTACCGTGCGCTGCGCGTGGGGATTGACGTCCCCGTGATTGCGGGAGTGATGCCTGTGACGAGCGGGCGGCAGATCAAACGCATCTGCGACCTGGCGGGCACGACGCTCACGCCAAAATTCCGCTCGATTCTCGACCGGTTTGGGGATAATCCCGCCGCGCTTAAGCAGGCCGGGATCGCTTATGCCACCGATCAGATCATCGATTTGCTGGCAAACGGCGTGAAGGGTATCCATCTTTATACAATGAACAAGCCCGACATCGCGCAGAAAATCATTGAAAACCTGTCAGAAATTTTAAACAGATAATGGGGTGTTCCGTTGGATATTCGTTCTTTGTTGGGCAAACAAATGCTGTTTTTCGACGGCGGCATGGGCTCCCTTCTGCAGGAGAAGGGGCTGAGAGCGGGCGCGCTGCCGGAATTGATGAATCTGACCGACCCGCAGCTGATTCAGGAGATTCATGCCTCTTATTTTGCGGCTGGCAGCCACGTTGTCACCACCAATACCTTCGGTGCGAACCGTATGAAGCTCGCCGGCAGCGGGTATACGGTGGAGGAGGTGGTTGCGGCCGCCGTATCAAACGCGCGTGCGGCTGCTGCGGACTTCCAGAGGGGTGCGCCCCGGTTTGTCGCCCTTGATATCGGCCCGACGGGCAAGCTGCTCGCCCCGATGGGGGAGCTGCCGTTTGAAGAGG
>USBP01000099.1 GCA_900552985.1 uncultured Oscillospiraceae bacterium | reverse complement strand
ATAAAGTGGAGGTCAGCATCCCGGCAGGCATTGACGACCGTCAGATCGTCAACATTCGCGGGCAGGGCAATACAGGCCTCAACGGCGGCCCGGCAGGAGACCTGCGCGTGGCGGTCAATGTCCGCCCGCACCCCTTCTTTGAGCGAGACGGTTATGATGTGTGGTGCGATGTAGATGTTTCCTTTGCACAGGCTGCGCTTGGAGCAGAGCTCCAGGTGCCCACACTGGATGGCAAGGTAAAGTATGAAATGCCTAAGGGCACGCAGCCTGGTACTGTCTTTAAGCTGCGCGGCCGCGGTATCCAAAACCTCAACGGTCGTGGCAGAGGGGATCAGCTTGTGCGGATCCTTGTGCGGGTGCCAACCGAGCTTAGCGCCCGGCAGAAGGAGCTGTTGCGCCAGTTTGAAGAGGCATCCGGGGGCCGGCCAAGCGGCGGGAATGACCCGCAGGAAAGCCACTCGGAGGGGCACAAAAGCTTCTTCGATAAGCTGAAGGATAATATTAATAAGGAAAAAGATAAATAATCTTCTTTGATAAAATACCCTGTGCCGGTTTCTGTTTCTAAATCGAGCGGCATAGGGGTTTTTCATAATCAAATCAACCGACTGGGGTAAAACCGTCTTATAAATTTGCAGAAACAAACAGGATTGTTCAAGGAAAATTCATAGCCGTGTAACAAAAAAATGAAAGGATGAGGATATAATAAAATCGTGCTCAACAGAGAGAGGAGCCGCACCTGGTATCGATCGAGCACATGCTCTACCCCTCCTCAAAGCAACCCCTCAATTTGGAAAAAACGGCTGGTATAAACCGGCCGTTTTTTCTGCTTTTTTCCGCGATAAGGGCCTTTTCCACAAAATTTTATGTCGCAGCGTCAAAAAGGGTGCTCTTTATTTTTTTATTTTAAAAAATAGGAATATAAAATGAACTTAACGGCGCTCATTTCTAATATTTTTATTTATATTTTCCAAAAAAACGCCTTCCGCAAATCAATCATTTACGGAAAGCGCCCCATATTCCATCCGTTCATTCCTACTGATTTTTTAATTCAATGCTTCTTTTTGCAGAGCGAATCAGAAAGAAAATCGGAATCACCGCAAACACGGCAACCACTGCGCTCGCAAGAAAAATTTCCGGCGTAGGAACAGGCTTGATCTGCCCGAGCTCTTCATAGGTCATGCCAGTGTTTTTTATCACGCCTGAGCCAATATACGGGCCGGTCACCATCGGCAATAGAACCACAAAGAAAATACGGACGCCCTGGAATTGCCCTGCCTTTGACTCCGGCGTAAAATCACGGATCAGGCCGCTGACAGCTGAAGTCAACAAAAATCCCGCACCAAGCATAATGCCGCCGAGAATTCCAAACACGATCTGATTGCCCCGATTGCCGATCAGATAAACCGCAATAAAGCCTGCCAAAAGAAGAATCCACGAAGGAATCAGGAAGGCAACTTTCCCGATTTTATCCATCAACCTCCCGAAGCCCAGGCTTAACGCCATTGCAATCACACCTGCAACAGCAACAACCGGGATATAGTTGGTAAATCCTAAATATTTTTCAATATAAATAATTAAATAAGGCATAAATACCTGCTGCGCCATACTGAGAATTCCAATGGTGCAAAAGGTGATATAAAGCTGCTTATTTGCTTTGACAGTAGAAATTCGGAATCCATAAATAAGGTTGGAACCATAATTTCCGGAGGCAGCTTTCAAATCAGGTTTATCCTTAATGACAAAGAGTCCTATTATACCACCCAGTGAGGTAAGGCCCCCGACAATTGCGAAAAAAAGCGTCCATTTATCATTCATTGTCAACGGGGCGAGCGCACCAAATACAACTGCCATGGCAAGCAGGGGCATGATAGAGAGAACTGTTTCGGTTTTCCCGCGGTTTTCCGGCACAGTGACATCCGTAACCCAGGCATTAAAAGCTGCGTCGTTTGCCGTGGAGCCGAAAAAGGTCATTACACAATCCATAATGACCACCAAAATGCCGGCAACCATAACTGCGTTTGCCGCGGGAAAGAGAAGGCTTACATTATGCACCGTAACCAGAGAGAAGGCAAAAGTCGAAAAGCCCCAGATGATATAACCAGCGCAGATAAAGACCTTCCGCTTACCAACTTTATCGGATAACGCCCCCATAAACAGTGTGGTCAGCGTAGCGGTAATCGCGCTGAACGCCACCATAGAGGCGATTACAGTCGTATTGCCCGTGATGGTGTTGTAAACATAGACGTTAAAATACATGTTTTCTACCGTCCATGCCAGCTGGCCAAACAGGCCAAAGACAATCAAAGAAACCCAAATACGAGCACTTAATTTGGTTGATTTCATATTTTTCCCTCCTATTTGCTATGATATTTATTAAAAGTCTAGATACAATGGTAGCAGAGCCTTTTTCTAAAGTCAATAGACAATTTGCTTTGTCAACTAAACGATAAGAGATCGAAAATCATTTCATGCCCATTCCAGCATGGGACTGCATGATCTTCCTTGTCTTCCGGCAAGGAAGGCTGCGTCGTCTACCTTGCCAGGCATCCCCGGCCACGGGGCTGAAAACGCCGAAGAAGCGCTCCGGCGGGCTCAGACGGGCGGCGATGTTTCCATTGTATACGGATGCGATAAATTTTATTGTTCCAAATTAAAAAGCCGCCGTGAAGAAATTTTCTTCACAGCGGCCTGTCCATCTTTAAAGGAATCAGTAAACGCACAAAATTGATCAAAAGCTTTGACAGATCATATAGATCAGTCATTTTTGGGCTCTATCTTCCCATATAACGGTGCTGCCCCTGCATCACGATGCGGCGCACGGGCAGAGGAGAGATGCTCTGAATACTCTCTCCTGGGCCCTTTGGAATCGCGCCCGCCGGCACGGCCCCGGCCGCCCCGATTATTGTTATAACCGCCGCGCCCTCCTTTATGATAGCTTCCGCTATGCGTCGGCTTCACGCCATCTTTGAGAGAAATCACAACCCGGCGGTCCCCATCCGACCCAATGGAATGGGATTCAACCCCCTCAATTTCCTGAATCGCCGTATGGATCACGCGGCGCTCATAAGGATTCATCGGCTCCAAAGTAACGCTGCGGCCATATTTTAAAACCTGATTTGCATGCTTTCTGGCGAGGCCGCGCAGGGTTTCATCCCGTTTCTCCCGGTAGTCCCCTACATTCAGAGAAATACGAATATATTCCTCCGCGCCACGGTTGGCCACCAGACTCGTTAAATATTGCAGCGCATCCAATGTTTCTCCCCGGCGCCCAATGATTGCGCCATGGCGTTCCCCACAATCCAAATCCAGCCTGTAATGCCCGTCTTCGACATGCTCGGTCACTGTAGCATCAGCGATTCCCATTGCGTCAAGCACCCGCTTGAGATACTCGATGGCTTTTCCGGCCGGGGATTCCTCGTAAGAAGCCCTAACTTTAGCCGGCGCACCGCCAAACAACCCAAAGGTTTTTTTGACCGGCAGCTCCAATACTTCGATTTTAACCTCTACATCCTCCGGAGCCACCAATTCTGCAAGCGCCCTTTCCCGGGCCTCTTCAATGGTAGCGCCTGTGCAGATAGCCTCTTTGATCATATCCTTCACCACCTGATATCGTTATGAGCCGGCGCAGCCGTTATGCCTCCATACCGCGCTGCGCAACCAGCTTCATATTTTCTTCTTTAGAACGTTTATTAATTGTTTCTTCCACCATCATTTTTGCAATGATCTTTTTTGGGCTGTGCGTATAATTGAGCAAAATCATCTGCGCAAAGGCGATGAGGTTGGAGATTGTCCAATAAATACCCGCGCCAGCCGGGAACTGAAACGCAATCACCAAAGAAAACAGCGGCATGACCAATGCCGTGCAGCCCATCATCGGGTTTTTCGCCATCTCAGGGTTCGTCTGTTTTTGCCGTACCCACGTATAGATACCAGACATCATCGCGGATAAACCGGAAGCCAGCGGGATGAGCAGCAGCAAAATCTCCTGCCTGCTGGCCGAACCCAGGTGGGAAAGCGTGGAAAAGCTCGGCGTTGCCGCCAGCGGGATGCCAAACATTGTGTAATGAAAATTATGCAGCTTTTCTACAATCTCACTGGAAAGCGCCGGCATTTGCGCAATTACTTCATCCAGATGGTTAAATACCTGCAGCTCCAGCAAATTTTTCTGAACGGAAGCGTCCCCAATAATTTTTTGGACAACCTCTGTCATCTGATTGACTGTATCGGCATCCACACCAAGCACATACTGGATCGGATAATAAATAACGCCCAATAGGCCAAAGATAACCGGCAGCTGGATAAGCATCGGCAGGCAGCCAGCGCTCATCGGGTTATAGCCCTCGCGGGAATAGAGCGCCTGCATTTCTTCGTTCATCTTGGCCTGATTGCCTCTGTATTTTTCCTGTATCTTTTTGATCTTCGGCTGCAAACGCATCTGCTTCGCCTGGCCCTTTTGCTGGCTAATGGAGGAGGGCAGGAGAATCAGCCGGAATAAAAGCGTGAATAAAAACAAGGCCAAGCCATAATTGCTGACTAAATCATAAAATATTCGGAAAATAAATCCGAATGGCGTATATAAAATACCCATTAAAAGCCTCCGTATTTTAAGATCTCAAATAGCATCCAGTTACCACGCTGATGCGGAGTTTTTTATCTCTTTGGCGGAACGGGGTCATATCCCCCCGGAAATAACGGGTTACAACGCAGCAGCCGCCAGCAGGCCAACGCTCCCCCCTTAAAGGCTCCAAACCGTTCAATCGCTTCCAGCGCATATTGCGAACAGGTTGGATAAAACCGGCACCTTGGCGGAAAAAAAGGGGAAATTTTCTTCTGATAAAAACGAATCGCAGCGAGAAAAGCCTTTTTCATCATCATTTGTTTTGCCCGGATCGGATCACACCGGCAGCCATAAGCTGCTTTCTCATAATCAAAGATTTTCTCGACAGCGGATAAGCGCCCAATACGGTCAGCACCATATTTACTAAAGTGCCTGTCACCGTATACCATATGGTATTTCCGTAATGTACCCATAATTCATCATTCTGAAATACCATTTTATAGGAATCCAGATTAAATCCTTTGGGCAAAAACCATACCTCCTGCTTCAGCACACTCATAGGATCGCTGACCGACATGCTGAACACGTAGACAAAGGGATACAAGGTTATTAAAATGACTATAAACATACATATATAAAGGAGAATCAGTCCTGCATAAGCGCCTTTTGATTTTTTTCTGATACCTGCCATTTTCTCCCCCCTACCATAAACTGATTTCACTGACACGGTTGCTTATCTTATTAACTGTAAATAACAGGGCAAAATTAATTACGGAATTAAACAGCCCCACAGATGCGCTGAAGCTGAACTGGCTCCCCAGAATACCTCTTCTGTAGACATATGTAGATATGACATCCGCCGTTTCATAGGTTGCCGGAGAATACATCAAAATAATTTTCTCAAAGCCAACGTTCATAATATTTCCAACGTTCATTATCAGAAGAATGATAATCGTGGGCATAATGGCCGGAAGCGTAACATGCAGCATTTGTTTGAATTTTCCTGCTCCGTCAATCTGGGCCGCTTCATAATAATCCTGGCTGATTCCCACAATAGCTGCCAGAAAAATGATGGTCCACCATCCCATCTCCTTCCAGATGTCAAGAGAAACCGCGAGTCCCCAGAATTTACTTGCATCTGTCAAGAACTTAATTGGTTTATCAATTACATGCATGTTTTTAAGTAATGTATTAATAATTCCTGACTGGGACAAAAATTGATATGAAATGCTGGATATTATGACCCAGGATATAAAATGGGGCAGATAACTGCATGTCTGCAGAAGCTTCTTGAATTTGAGATTTTTGATTTCATTTACCATTAAAGCAAAAAGTATGGGAAGCGGAAATGTAAATATCAGTTTCAATACACTCAGTGCAACCGTATTCCTTACCAGTTTCCCGAACTTATAATCTGTTACAAATTCTTTAAAGTATTTAAGGCCCACCCACTCGCTGGTAAATATTCCTTTTATACCGCTGCTGATTGTATAATCCTTAAATCCCATAACCAGGCCGAACATAGGAATAAAATTAAATATTACCAGATAAAGCATTCCGGCTAAAACAAGT
>USBP01000098.1 GCA_900552985.1 uncultured Oscillospiraceae bacterium | reverse complement strand
CGCCCGCCGGCTCCTGGCGCTCCATTTTCAAATGGGGCGACCCGACGGAATTCAAGGCTCCCAGCCGCTCGCTCTACCGCATGATGAAGGATGTCTTCGATATGACGGACGACGACTTCCGCGAGAAGAAGGAGATGGGCCTGGAGCCGGTCAAATACGATCATCCCTCCCGCTTCACAGAGGAGCAGCTCAACGACCTGCGCGCCATCGTCGGCCGGGCAAACGTCACCGTAGATGATTACGCCCGCCTGAGCGTCGCCTATGGCAAGACGATGATCGACCTGATGCGCCTGAGAAAACACATTGTGGAGAATGTGCCGGACGCGGTCGTCTACCCCCGTAACCGCGCAGATATCATCCAGCTCGTCAAATATTGCAGCGAGCATAAAATCCCGATGTATGTTTACGGCGGCGGCTCCTCCGTCACCCGCGGCGTAGAACCCGTGTGCGGCGGCGTCACGCTCGACATGCGCAAAAATTTCAATAAGGTTATCCGTTTCAGCGAAAACAATCAGACCATCACCGTGGAGGCCGGTATGAGCGGCCCGCAGCTGGAGGATATCCTCAACCATGCGCCGGAGAAGCTGCATGCCAAGGAGCGCTACACCTGCGGCCACTTCCCGCAGTCCTTTGAATATTCCTCTGTCGGCGGCTGGACAGTCACGCGCGGCGCGGGCCAGAATTCCAGTTATTACGGCAAGATCGAGGATATCGTCATCAGCCAGGAGTATGTCACGCCCGTGGGCATTATCAAGAGCGATGAATGCCCGCGAAACGCAACCGGCCCCTCCATCGATCAGATCATGATGGGCAGCGAGGGCACGTTCGGCATTTTGACGCATGTGACCCTGCGCGTGTTTAAATATATGCCGGAGAACCGCTTCCGCTTCAGCTTTGTGTTCCACAACTGGGAGGATGCTGTCACCGCCGCCCGCGAGATCATGCAGGGGGAATTCGGCTTTCCTTCGGTATTCCGCGTGTCCGATGCGGAGGAGACGGAGATTGCTTTCCATCTCTACGGCGTGGCGGATACGCCAATTGACAAGCTGCTCAAGGCGCGCGGCTATGAATCCAATCAGCGCTGCCTGATGCTGGGCTTCACCGAGGGCGAGCGCCATTTCAGCAAAAATGTCAAGCGCCGCATCTGGGATATTTGCCACAAGCACGGCGCGATGTACACCACCGGCCTTGTCACAAGGGGCTGGGAGAAGGGCCGTTTCCGCGACCCCTACCTGCGTGAGGATATGGGCGATTACGGCCTGATGCTTGACACGCTCGAGTGCTCCGTCAATTGGGATAACTTTATGGATGTCTATCAGAGCGTGCGCGCTTATTGCAAGAGCCGCCCGAACACCATGTGCATGACGCACATGTCGCACTTCTATCCGCAGGGCGCGAACCTCTATTTCATCTTCGAGGCGAAGATGAGCGACATCGACGAATATCTGGAGTATCAATACGGTATCATGGACCACATCCAGGCAGCCGGCGCATCAATGAGCCACCATCATGGCATCGGCAAGATGACCGCCCCCTGGCTGGAGGCTCAGATCGGCCGCAATGAGATGGATATCTACCGCGCGCTCAAGCAGCACTTTGACCCGGATAACATCATGAATCCGGGCGGGACGCTCGGCCTAGACCTCCCGGAGGATCAAAAGCGCGATTTCATCCACAAAAAGTAAGACCGTCCTCACCACAGAAAAATAAAACAGCACTGGATCCCACACGGAATCCGGTGCTGTTTTATTCTGCCCTGTTTTTCCCTTCTGAACACTTCGGGCTGCAAACGAAACCGGCTTTGCTGCCTACAACAAGGCCTTGGAGGTAAAAAAGCGATCTGCCTTTGGTGTATGTATCCGGCTGGCATTCGCCTACCTGACGTCGTCTATATAATATTTGTCGCGGGTATTGCAGGTACGGGGCGTAACAAAATAGCCGTCATACGTTATATTTTCAGCGTGTCTTACAACAAGCCCGTAGCATGGGATATCCCAATATTTACTGAACTGATGATCTATAAAGTAAATATGGGATACCCTCGTGATATCAGGATAATCCCTCATAGAGAACTCGCCTATTTTTTTGCGGATGTGCAACTCTTCTCCGGTATCCCGATAAGAAACGGAGATATCCTTCAAAACAACGTTTTGAACATAGTGTGTTGCCCCGCTTCCATCTATACAGCCCGTTATGGCCGAAGGCAATTCCGTATCCGCAGCTGTAACATTTTGGATCGTTACGCCGTTTAAGCTGCCGGTTTGCTTTTTTTCATACTGCAAACGATTCCCGAGCCAAAGCAGCAGCGGCGAGCTGATTCCTTCCATTGTTATATCGGAAATCGTAACATCTGAAATGTTGCTGCCATCGCAGGATTCAACAGCGATGCCCGAATAACCGCCGGTTATTCCGTTTGGCAAAAAGAAATAACAACCCGTTACATTTATATTCTCTACATCCATCTGTGTCTCGGTGCCTATTTTAAAACAATTGGCATAGCTTGAAACGATGCAATCCCGAATGTCGACATTTCTGATTTCCGCATCACGCGGCTTTAAAACGATCCCATCATCACCCGTTGCAATAAAAGAGTGATTGATGTTTATGTTTTCTCCGCCGACGATATCTATGCCATCCGAATTTGCAACGTGCATATGATTATCTATCACAAGATTTGTAATATTCACATCGCTGCATTGTTCCAGCACAAACGTCCATGATGCAGAATCTTTTAAAACAATTCCATCGATATTTATGTTACGGCAGGCATTCAAATAAATAACATTGGGGCGTGCAACGTTTTTGCCCATTCGTATCCTTTTACGCGCCTCAATAACCCTTGTATAGGTATTGAACTTTTTCAGCGCGTACAGCGGCGTTTTTTCTTCAGGCTCATTTGTATATGTTTCACCCATACCGTGAACCGTTCCACCCCCTATAATCGAAATGTTGCTGGCATTTTCTGCGCAGATAACGCCGGTATCCAAGGGATGTTCGGCAGCAAGATTTTCTTCACAGCATGGTGCAACGAGCTCAGCCCCCTGCGGAATAAAAAGCGTAATATCATTTTTTAGATATATGGTGTTGATCTGATAACTCCCAGGGGGAATGCGCACGACTCCTCCACCATTCGCACTCAGAGAATCGATAACAGCCTGTATCTCGGCGGCGTTATGTTCCGCGCCAGCGCTCTCGGAAAGATTCGTGACGGTTACTGCATCTTCCGGCAGCGCAGTATCCCCTGCATATTCGTCATATGGAATGTTTGCTATCCTGTTGCCGCTATCGTCGGTATCATATCTTGTCTGGGTCCTTCCAAGCGTCGTTTTGTCCCGCAAAGCCTGTTCCGCATACGAAACGCCAAAAATGACGCCCGGCACAATAATAATCACCAATAAAATAGCTATGAATTTTTTTAAGCGCATCGTTTTCTCCTCCCCGTAAATTTTCCCTTCTGTTTCATATTACAAAACAATCAGTAAAAGTTCAACCGTAATGATTTGATGAAGAAGGAAATATTTTGACCACCAAACGCAAAAAGATATCTACGACGATTACATCTTTCAAACAGAGCCAGCAGCCTAACCCCCTGCTGTTGGATGGCAAAGCCGAAATAAAAACTGCTCCCCCTCTTCTCGGATATTGATAGAAACGCAGCCTTACCGCTGCGCAAATGCAAAAAACGGGCGCTCCCGGATAGGGCTCATGCCTTCGGGAGCGCTCGTCGTTTACATTCCTATTGTTTCAAGGGGTGCCTAAGCTTCAGGCAGCCCACCCGCTCACAGCACCTTGGAAAGGAAATCCTGCAAGCGCGGGTTCTGCGGATGCGCAAAGAATTCCTGCGGTGTGTTTTCCTCCAGGATCAGGCCGTCATCCATGAAGAGCACCTTGGTGCCCACCTCGCGGGCAAAACCCATCTCGTGCGTGACGACGACCATCGTCATCCCGCTCTCCGCCAGCTCCTTCATCACGGCAAGCACCTCGCCGACCATCTCCGGGTCGAGCGCGCTCGTGGGCTCGTCAAAGAGCATCACCTTGGGGTTCATCGCCAGCGCGCGCACAATGGCAATGCGCTGCTTCTGCCCGCCGGAGAGCTGGGAGGGATACGCGCCGGCCTTATCCCGCAGGCCGATGCGGTCCAGCAGCTGGAAGGCCTTCTCCTCCGCCTCTTCCTTGCTCATGAGCTTGAGCTTGACCGGGGCGAGCGTAATATTTCTGAGAATCGTCAGGTTGTTAAACAGGTTGAACTGCTGAAACACCATGCCCATGTGCTCACGGATCTCATCGAGCTTGGCTTTTGGGTCGGTGATGAGCTGATCCTCAAACCAGATTTCGCCCTCCGTCGGCTTTTCCAACAGATTCAGGCAGCGCAGGAAGGTGCTCTTACCAGAACCGGACGGGCCGACGACGACGATCTTCTCGCCCTTTTCCACCTCATAATCGATGCCCTTGAGCACCATGTGGTCTCCAAAAGCCTTTTTCAGGCCCTTAACCTTTATCACTCTTCGCCAGCCTCCTCTCCAGCAGCTTCAACAGCTTTGTCAGCCCCATCACCATCGCAAGGTAAATCAGCGCAATCACAAAGTAAATATTGCCGTCATAGGTCACTGTTTTAATGATGGAACCCGCACGGGTCAGATCATTCACGGCGATGTAGCCTGCAACGGAGGTTTCCTTCAGCAGTACGATAAACTCATTGCCCAACGCCGGGAGGATGTTTTTGATTGCCTGCGGCATGATGATGTAGCGCATCGTCGCAGCTTTGGAAAGGCCCAGGGATCGGCTCGCTTCTTCCTGCCCCGGGTCAATTGCGGCAATCCCGGCACGGATAATCTCCGCCACATAGGCGCCGGAATTGAAGCCGAAGCCGATGCACGCAATCGGTAAGGCATTCGTCCAGGATGTCAGAATTACCAGCGACCAGATAAACAGCTGCACCATAACCGGCGTGCCGCGGATAGCCGTTACATAAACATTGCACAGCCATTCCAGAGGACGAAGCGCCTTTCTGCCCTGGCAAAAATATTTGATCATGGCAACCAGCATACCCAGCGTAATGCCGATCACAGCAGCTGCGGCGGCAATCACCAATGTGTTCCCCAAGCCCTTGAGGATGGTCATGTAGCGCTCCTCAGCAATCAATAAATTATAAAAATAATCCCCGATGGATTGTAGCCATTCCATAAAACGCCCCCCTGTTTCACAGTGAAAATAACAGCAGACGACCTTGTTGCAAATCGCCTGCTGTTACCGGCAGTTATCAACTTACGCTCCCACGATCAGGAATGGTTGATCACATACTCCTGAATTTTGCCTTCATCCATCAACCGCTGCAAAACGGTGTTAATCACCTCAAGCAACTCTGTGTTCCCCTTCTGGACGGCGATTGCATAAGATTCCGGCTCATAACCGGGGTCATAGCAGATCATCTTGCCCTCATTCTGGGCAGTGATCTTCTTGGCGGGCAGCTCGTCAATGATGACGCAATCCACGCGGCCCAGCAGCATGTCGGCCGCCGCATCAATTGCGGATTTATACTTTTTGACTTCCTTCGCCTTGATGACCTTCGGCTCACTGGCATAGTAAACGTCGCCCGTTGTACCTTCCTGCACGCCGATGACCTTGCCATCCAGCTCAAAGGTTTCCGTGTCCGTCCCCGCCGGAACAATGACATACTGCGTGGAGGTGATATACTCCACGGAGAAATCCACCTGCTGTTTGCGCTCATCCGTAACGGTCATACCGGCGGCGCCCATATCGCCCTTACCGGCTTTGATGTAATCAACAATCAAGTCGAATTCCATATCCTGAACCGTCAGCTTGACGCCAAGCTCCTTGGCAATCTCATTGGCGATATCAATATCCACGCCGACGACCTCATCGTTCTCCACATACTCAAACGGCGGGAACGCCGCGTTTGTCAGCATGACCAGCTCGCCTTTTTCCTTGATCTTGTCAAGCCCGCTCGGCTCATTTTGCTCGCCCGTATCCCCATTGCCTGTGCATCCCGCAAAGCAGGCGAGCACGAGCACGGCCGCCATCAGCAGGGCCAGCGCTTTTAAAACCTTTTTCATCTTTTTGCCTCCTGTTTCCTTAGCATCAGTGTACAAGGGGAACATCGCCGCTAAGGCGGGCTCAGACGGG
>USBP01000097.1 GCA_900552985.1 uncultured Oscillospiraceae bacterium | reverse complement strand
ACCGGGAAATTCTATCATTTTATTTGTGGTGCAGCCAATTTGTTAAAATCAAAAGAGGCTCATTCTCTCCCGATCAGGAAAGGATGGGCCTCTCTTTTTCTGCTCTTTTTATGGGGTCATTCTGCCTGCGGCTGCAATGCCTCCACCGCTGCCTCATAGTCTGCCAGGCGCTCCGGCTGCCTTTTCAGGGCCTCTCGATCGTCGGCAGCGCGCAGCATCAGGAGATCATAGGCGGTGCGGCCATTGTTATCTTTCAAGGAGATATCCGCGCCGCTTTTCAGCAAAAGCTGAATCCCTTCCGGATCCGGCAAATGCCCGGCCGGAGGGCTGCATGCAGCCATCAGCGCAGTGCGGCCGCTGCTATCCTGCCGGTTCACATCCGCCCCGGCGCGGAGAAGCAGCTCCATCACCTGCGTGCCCTGCCGGAAAGATGCATCCTTGAGCGGTGTGTAGCCGCTCTCTGTGCCCTCATCGGGATCTATTCCTCCATCCAGCAGGCTCTGCACAGCGGCAGCATCGGAAGGATCCTGCTCAATCGCCGTCAGCAGGGCGCCGCGCGATTGCTCCCGATCCTTTTCCGCGCGGTTAACCATTGCAAAATAACCGGTGGGGAGCGCCGCGCAAAGCACGCCAACCACCAAAAGCAAAACGGGCAGCACAATCAGCCCCTTGCGCTTGCGCCGTTTCAGCAGCATAACCAGCAGGATAATCCCCGCAATGCACAGCGCCGCGCCAAAAATGCCGAGCAGGGCCATCCCCCACACAAACCCGGTTACAGCCATCCGCAGCCTCCTTTGCCTTTCTTTTTATTTTGCCGCTTTTTTCAGCGGAATATGCTCGTTTTCCGCAATCCAATCCACCATATCATAAAAGGATTCTCGCGCGCTCATCGGGTGGTAATCCAGCTCCTTCTGCGCTTTTTCAATGCTGAAATTGCAGTTGGAGGTGAGCTTGCGCAGAGAATACCGCGTAAACAGCGGCGTCTTGTGCGCCGCCTTATAGTAAACCTCCATCAACGGAGCAGCTGCCTGCGCGAGCCACAGCGGCAGCTTGAGATTGGAAGCAGGGATCCCCGTCTTATCCGCTAAAATATGTAGCAGCTGATCCACTGAGATGGACTCTGCGGTAAGGATATAGCACTCGCCGGGGCGGCCCTTTTGGGCGGCGCTGTGCATCCCCTTCGCCACATCGCGCACATCCACAAAATTGTACATCCCAAAGGAGAGCGATACGGGGAATTTGCCGCGCATATACATACGCACCATCTCACCCACGCTGGAAACCTTGAAGTCATACGGCCCGCAGCACGCCCCCGGATGTGTGACCACCACATCCAGCGTATCGCACTGGCTATCCAGCACATATTGCGTAGCCGTAGCCTTTGTTTTCGCGTAGGTGCCATCCAGGATATCCGGGTCAAAATGGTCAAGCTCGCGCATCACCTGGTTGCCGGGCAGCGGCGGGATCGCATCCACGGAGGAAGCATAGCCCAGCCGTTTCACCCCACATTTCTTGCAGGCCTCGACCACATTTTTCGTGCCCTGCACATTCACATTCCAGATCAGGCTCTCGTCGCCCGCATTGATATCGATGACGCCTGCCAGATGATATACGACGTCGGCGCCTTCAAACGCTTTTTCCAGCGAGGCCGGGTCGGTCACATCCCCAAACGCTTTTTCGCAATCAAGCCCGTCAAACAGAGGAATATCCTTGCGGATGAGAATCCGCACGTTTTCCCCGCTGTCAAGCAGCTCCCGCAGCAGAGCATATCCAATATGGCCGGTCGCGCCGGTCAACACACAAAGCTTTCCCATACAATTTCTCCTCCAAAAAACAATCTGCTTTCCTGCAATGCCCGGCTGTTTCAATCATCCATTCAAACAGCCTCCAGTAAACCGGCTGGCCGGAACAAATCCGCCCGCTTCCCCTAGCAAAGGCATTTTCTTTCCAAGTTTATCACAAACACGGCATGAAAGCAAATAGTTTGTCGAAGCAGAAGAGTTATCCACAAAAAAAGCATTCTCCCCCTCTGGGCAACAGGGGAGAATGCCTGTATCGGGCGGCCCTGCTGAGCAATCAATCATCTTCTCTCAAGCATGAGAGGCAAATTGCTTGCCGCCCTCAAATCAAGATAAAATCGTGGATAAAATTCACAAAATAAGAAAACAAACAAAAAACAAGAAGAAAATGGAAGCCACATAAACCCTTGGGAAAGGCGCTCCATACATGATCTATCTCTTTTTGAAGTTATTATATCACATTGTAATGCAAATTGCAATGCATAAATCCCCTCAGTTTTGCATTACACTGTATATTGCGAAATGTACTACAGAGCTGCGCTATAAATATGGAGAAATCTCTGTTATCTATCAGATTAACCATTGAAACACGCCTGCTGAGAAAGGATCCGAGCTGTATGAGTCGGTTCAAGATTCCTAAAATGCCGTCTACGGTGAATAAGACCATCCGCTTCCCACAGGCCATAGTCGACCAGGTAGAGTTGGAGCTTAGGGGAACAAACTGCAACTTCTCACAGTTTGTCATTGAGGCGGTGCGCGTTGCGCTGGAGAATCTGGAGGAAGACCGGGCAGCGGAACAAAACCGGCAAACCCAGGAAACGGCCCACACAGAAAAGCAAATGGATTAGGAGCGCGTCAGGCACATGCTGACGCGCTCCTTCCCTTATGATGGCCTCTGATTTCCGTGCCGCTGCATTTTGCATATTTTGCAAGGGCTCCGCCCGACACCCTGCGGAAGATACTTATAAAGCGCTTTGTAGCGCAGGCACAGGATTATTTGTGGGCAATTGCGTTGAGCAATCCGCCCTTTGCAATAATATTCTGAATAAACGGTGGGAAAGATTCCGCCTGGAATTGCTCGCCCGTCGTCAAATCGGTGATTACACCAGCATCAAAGTCCACGCTGACCTCGTCCCCATTGCGGATTCCATCGCTTGCCTGCGGGCACTCCAAAATCGGCAGGCCAATATTGATCGCGTTGCGGTAAAAAATCCGCGCAAAGCTTTTGGCGATCACACAGGAAACCCCAGCCGCCTTGATCGCAATCGGCGCGTGTTCCCGGGAGGAGCCGCAGCCAAAATTATCATCCGCCACAATCAGGTCACCCGGCCTGACCCGATGGATAAACTCCCTGTCAATATCCTCCATGCAGTGCGCCGCAAGTTCCTTGTGGTCGGCGGTGTTGAGGTACCGCGCTGGAATGATCACGTCCGTATCGACGTTGCTGCCATATTTATGAACAAAGCCCTGTGCTTTCATTGCTGCATTCATCCTTTCCTGATCGATTTATATTTTTGCGGGATCCGCAATTCTGCCCGCAACAGCGCTCGCCGCAGCGACGGCGGGGGAAGCGAGATACACCTCGCTGTCCACATGGCCCATACGGCCGACAAAGTTACGGTTGGTGGTAGAAACCGCGCGCTCACCGGCAGCCAGAATCCCCATATAACCGCCCAGACATGGGCCGCAGGTCGGCGTGCTGACAACAGCGCCCGCCTCAATGAAAATCTCCGCCAGGCCCTCTTTGATGCATTGCAGATAAACCTCCTGCGTGGCGGGGATAATGATGGTGCGCACGCCCTTATGCACCCGGCGCCCCTTCAGGATCTCTGCGGCAATCCGCATATCCTCCATGCGCCCGTTTGTGCAGGAGCCGATCACAACCTGATCGATTGTCACATCGCCCGCCTCATCCACCGTCTTTGTATTTTCCGGAAGGTGCGGGAAAGCAACCGTCGGGCGCAGAGTGGAAAGGTCAATCGTAATTTCCTGTTCATAAGCGGCATCCTCATCCGCCTCATATACCTGCCAAGGCCGCTGTACACGGCCCTGCACATAGTGAAGCGTCGTCTCGTCCACCGGGAAGATGCCATTTTTCGCACCGCATTCAATGGCCATATTGGCGATACACAGGCGGTCGTCCATAGAGAGCGCCTTCACACCCTCGCCGGTGAACTCCAGCGAGCGGTACAGCGCGCCGTCCACCCCGATCATGCCGATCAGATGCAGGATCACATCCTTGCCGCTGACATACTGCGGCAGGCTGCCCGTCAGCGTCACGCGGATGGCAGACGGCACCTTAAACCACGCCTTGCCAGTGATCATGCCCGCCGCCATATCTGTAGAGCCGACGCCGGTGGAAAACGCGCCGAGTGCCCCGTAGGTGCAGGTGTGCGAATCCGCGCCGATAACCGCATCGCCGGGAGCCACAATGCCCTTCTCCGGCAGCAGGGCATGCTCCACGCCCATCTCACCCACATCGTAGAAGTGCTCGATGCCGTATTTCGCGGCAAAGGTGCGCACCTGTTTGGTGTGCTCAGCGGATTTGATATCCTTGTTCGGCACAAAGTGATCCATCACCAGCGAGATCTTGCCCTTGTCAAACACCGAATTTGCGCCGCAGCGCTCAAATTCATTGATCGCAACCGGCGAGGTGATATCATTGCCCAGCACCATATCGAGCTTCGCCTCAATGAGCTGGCCGGCCTTCACCTCGCTGAGCCCCGCGTGGGCGGCCAAAATTTTCTGCGTCATTGTCATTCCCATAAAAAAGCCTCCTATCTCAATCCTTTTTTGGTTTTTCGCAATTCATCTGCTGCGCAGCCTGATCCCGCTGCGCACAGAGCTTATGCTCAATGGAATCCACCAATGCAATCCAGCTCGCCTCAATGATATCCTGAGAGACTCCTACCGTCGTCCAGATATCGCTGCCGTCCGCCGAGGTGATCAAAACGCGCACACGCGCCGCCGTTGCATCCTTTGGCTCCATCACACGCACCTTATAGTCGATCAGACGCACCTCGTTGAGGCAGGGATAGAACTCCGCCAGCGCCTCGCGCAGCGCCTTATCCAAAGCGTTCACCGGGCCGTCGCCGTCGGAAGCGGCGATCTTCACCTTGCCGCCGACGCGGATTTTGATGGTAGCTGTGGCGCTGTGGTTATTATCATAGGGCAATTCATCCAGCACCTTGTAGCTGATCAGGTCGAAAAAGGGCTCCACACCGGCTACCCGCTTGCGGATAATCAGCTCAAAGCTGGAATCCGCGCCCTCATATTGGTAGCCTTGGTGCTCTTTTTCCTTAAGCTCGCCCACAATGTCGGCGAGCACGGGAGAATCCCGTGTGATACCGGGATAGAGCTTCTGCACCCGGCGCAGCACAGCGGATTTGCCTGTCATCTCTGACATCAAAAAGCGCCTGTGGTTCCCCACCAACGCCGGATCAATGTGCTCAAAGGAGCGCTCGTTTTTCAGCACCCCGTCTGCATGCATGCCAGCCTTATGGGCGAACGCACTGCGCCCCACAAAGGGCATATTTTTATGCAGAGTGACGTTGGCAATCTCCGCGATACGCATCGCCGTGGCGGTGAGCAAGGGCAAGTTCTCCGGCGGTATGCAGACGGCCCCGCATTTAAGCTGGAGCGTGGGGATCACGGCGGAGAGGTTCGCGTTGCCAGTGCGCTCTCCAAAGCCAAGAAACGTCCCCTGTGCGTGGGTCGCGCCGCCTTCAACGGCGCAGATCGTGTTTGCAACCGCCATGCCGCAGTCGTCATGCACATGGATCCCCACCTCTACGCCGGGCAGGGCGGTACAAACCGCCTGTGTAACCGCACGGATTGCAGCCGGAAGGGCGCCGCCGTTGGTATCGCACAGCGTTACGTTTTCCGCGCCGCCGCGCACTGCTGCGCGCAGCACCTCCAGAGCAAAGGCCTGGTTGGCCTGGTAGCCGTCAAAAAAGTGCTCCGCGTCAAAAATCACCGATTTCCCGTGCGAGCAGAAAAAACGGCAGGTCTCCTCCACCATGCGCAGGTTTTCCTCCCGCGTAGTTTGGAGGATTTCGCGCACATGTAAATCCCAGCACTTGCCAAAAATTGAGACTACCCTGGTATTGGCATGCAAAAGAGCCTGGCAGTTGGCATCCACTTCCGGTGTGCTTCCCTTTCGGCAAGTGCTGCCGAAAGCGACAAGGACCGCATGCTTCAGCGGCAGCTGCGAAGCCCGCTCAAAAAACTCCAGTTCTTTCGGGTTGGAGGCTGGGTTACCCGCTTCCAGATAGGTTATGCCCAGCTCGTCGAGCGCACGCACAATGCCAAGCTTATCCTCCACAGAAAAGGAGATGCCTTCCCCCTGCGC
>USBP01000096.1 GCA_900552985.1 uncultured Oscillospiraceae bacterium | reverse complement strand
GAAGTGCGCCTGCCCGCCCCGCGTGATTGTGGAATGCGGCGGGCTGGATGGGGACGACCTCGCCTTCTGGAAAAAGCTCTATTTTAACGGGCTCGGTGAATTTTTTTACCGCAACGGCATCGCGGCGGATGAGGACACTTTTCTCACCATCGAAGCGCCGCATCCGGAGCCGGCAGGCGCAGAGCCATTTTACAGCGCGCAGTTGAACCTGATCCCGGTCGGCGGAGGGAAGGATTCCTGCGTCACGCTGGAGCTGCTTGAGCGCGTTCATGCGCAGAACCGTTTGTTCATGATCAATGTGCAGCCCGCGCGCGATGCGTGCGCGGCGGCTGCGGGGTATGCGCCCGGGCAGGTGCTCCATGTGCTGCGCACCATCGACCCCGCGCTTTTGGAGCGGAACCGTGAGGGCTTTCTCAACGGTCACACGCCCTTCTCCGCCATTGTGGCGTTTTTAGGCTTTTATGTTTCTTATTTGATTGGGGCGGAGCATATTATCCTCTCCAACGAAGCCAGCGCAAACGCAGGGAATATCGCCGGCTCGCACGTCAATCATCAGTATTCCAAATCCTTTGCCTTTGAGCAGGATTTTCAGCGCTACGCGCAAAAGAATCTGGTGCCCGGCATCCGGTATTTCAGCCTTATGCGGCCGTTCAACGAATTACAGATCGCCAAATTTTTTGCCGCCCGCCCACAATACCACGCCATTTTTCGCAGCTGCAACGCGGGCAGCAAGCAAAATATCTGGTGCTGTAACTGCGCCAAGTGCCTGTTTGTGTGCGGGATTCTCTCCCCCTTCCTGCCGCCGGAGCAGCTGCGCGCTATCTTTGGAGAAAACCTGCTGGAAAAAGAAGCGTTGATAGATATTTTTGACGGCCTGGTGGGCTTTTCCCCTGTAAAGCCGTTTGAGTGCGTCGGCACGCAGGAGGAGCTGCGCTTTGCGCTCGCGTGCACGGCCCGTCAATACCTGGCGCGTGGCGAACAGTTGCCTGCGCTGTTGGCCTACTATGCACAACGAACCGATGTGGAGGCGCTCGCCGCCAAGGATGATCTTCTGCGAGCGTTGAATGAAGAGCATCAGATTCCCGCCTTATTCCAGCCGTATATAAAGGAGATGTATCGCTATGTTGCAGACCTTACCTGATTATCTCGCCCCTAAGCGCATCCTGCTGCTCGGCTTTGGCCGCGAGGGGCAATCCACCTATCAATATATTCGCAGCCATTTCCCCACCAAGGAGCTTGCGATTGCGGATCAGAACCCCGTCTCCCTCCAGGATGACGCCTATGTTACCCTGCACTGCGGCCCCGGGTATCTGGATGTGGTCAACCAATATGAGCTGGTGATCAAAAGCCCCGGCATCTCGGTGAAAGGGCTTGATATTGCCCCATCTGTTGAGATGACCTGCCAGCTTGATCTCTTTCTGCGCTTTGCGCGCTGCCGGGTTGTGGGTGTGACCGGTACAAAGGGGAAGACGACCACCTCCACCCTGATTTATTCCATTTTGCAGGCGGCAGGGATGGAAAGCTGCCTGATCGGCAACATCGGCGTGCCGGTATTTGAGGATATCGAGGCGGCGGATACGATGACAGCTGTGGTGGAAATGTCCTCCCATCAGCTGGAGTTCGCCTCCTGCTCCCCGCATATCGCGGTGCTGACCAACCTCTACCCGGAGCATCTGGATCACTATAACGGCTTTTCAGGCTATGCCAATGCCAAAATGAACATTGCCCGTTATCAGAAGGCGGGGGATTTCTTCCTTTGCAGCGAGCAGCCGGAGCTGCATGCGTTTTTAGATATGGATTCGCTTCCCTCCACCGTGATAAAAATCAGTGAAAAGAAGGACACCCCTTTCCTGCGCAAGCTGCTCTATTGCAACCCACACCTGAAGGGGGAGCACAACCGGCAGGATATCCGCTTTGCCGCCGCGGCAGCGCAATGCCGGGGCGCCAGCCGCGAGGCCATCCTGCAGGGCATTGAGAATTTTAAGGGCATCGAGCACCGGATGGAATACGCCGGCGAATATCGCGGCATTGCCTTTTATAACGATGCGATTGCCACCATTCCACACGCGGTGCTGTGCGCCATCGACGCGCTGGAGAATGTGGATACCCTGATCTTCGGCGGGATGGATCGCGGCTTGGATTACGCCTCGTTTGAGGAATCGCTGGCTGCCTCCCCCGTGCAAAATCTGATTGGCCTGCCGGAAACAGGCCACCAGATTTTGCAGGAGCTTCGCACCTGGGGCACGGGTAAAAACCTCATTCAGGCCGAGGATATGCAGCAGGCGGTCCAGGCCGCTTACCGGTATACCCAGCCGGGGAAAATCTGCCTGTTCTCCCCCGCCGCGTCCAGCTATAATGTTTATAAAAATTTTGAAGAGAAAGGCCGGCATTTCAAGGCTCTGGTGCGCGCCTACGGCGAGGGGGCTCCGGAAGATGCCTGATGCAGGGGTTTCCGGGGGCTGTACGCTGCCCCGCTCCGGGTGGGAGATGCTTGCGTGGGAAAAGGCGCTTTCCGCTCACGTGGAGGCGCTTACCCTTTTGGACAGGCGCGCGGCCGAGGAATTCTGCACGAAGCTTGCGGAGGAGGCGGAGCGCTGGCCAGATCAATCCGCCGCCGCTTCTGCGGCCTGTGCGCGGTGTATCACACGGTTTTTGCTGCATAAAAAATGTAAAACCACGCTTTCGGAAACACTCACACGTAATTCCACCTTGCGCGCCGCCGTCTTTGGCCGGTTGAATACCTACCAATACAGCCTGATTTTTTTGATGAAGCGGCTGCTCCGCCTGCACAACCCGGCCCTGACGGAGGAGCTTCTGGAGCTGCTTCGGGCGAACCCGTATCGTGACGACACGGCCAAGCCTTATGAGAGCCGATGGTCGCTCGCCTTTTTGATTGGGGAAGTGCTCAAAGCGCCGGGGGACTATTTGCAGCTGGACACAGACAGCCGGGCGCTTTTGGAGGGCGCAATACCAGATATCAGATATTAGCCGCCGGGCATTAGACGTTGGAGCCGGTAAGCTTTTGCCTCGGAGGCAGGAGCTTGCCGGCTTTCTCATTCAGCATCCAATTTTCAAAATCTACAAATCCAGATTTGAATTCTCCGGTCGGGTCAAGCCCCGACTCTGCCGTAGAAACCTGAAAGTGGCGCCTGTAGGGAGCGATCCTGACCGTTCCGGCCAATGGAGCTTTCCCCCTGTACGCCGATGCTGGTTCTCTTGCAGAAGCAAGAGAATGAAAGCATGTACAACGCAACCAGGCATTCATTCAAAAAGGAAGAAAATCTGCTGGCCGCAATGCAAATAAGCGCCCTATATACCACCTTAAAACCTTTTTTCTGTAGACTAAGAGCCTGATTCTTCGCTGAAGAATCAGACTCTTTTCCGTGTGATTGAACGAGCGGTGGGCAGGGGTTACTCAGCGGCCTGTGTCTCCTCCGGGTGCTCCCAGGTCAGATTGAATTCTGTCCGGATATTTAAAATACAGCTAAAATCAACCTCTCCTACAGATGAGAGCTTGCCTGTGCCTGTAACGTCGCCAGTGAGCTGCATGCGCTTATCATAGACCAGCTTTGTAATCTCATCGTGCGCACGGTCGATTTCACAGGTGATTGTCGCACCGGTGAAGAGGACATGATAATCCCCAAGCTGCATATAACCGGATGCTTTCTGGAATTCTTCCTCGATGGCCGTGCGGTCCTCCATATCAAAGGCTTTCCCGTGGTGGCTGGTCAGCGGAGCCGGCTCCTCTTCATCAAAGAAGTGGATGGTAATTTTATAAAGCGCGCCCTCCTGCGTGCATTGCGCGTAACGGATGTCGGACGTGGTAAGCCGGCTGGCCCATTCCTGGCCGGATACCGGGAGGGCCTCTGAAAGCGTAGTTCCATCCTCAGAAGAGAGCTCTGTCTTATTGAGCATCAACTGTTTTAAGGTAGGCACAAGATCCTGCATTGTCTGATTGGAGATTTTTTCCTCAGAAACCTGGGGCTCCTTGACCATTGTAAATTCTGGATTCGCTTTTTTGGCCTCATTGACCAGACGGTTAAAATATTGAAGCACTTCCGCATTTGCCGTGGGCATTTGCGTTTTGCTGATAATGGTGGGCTCCGCAGTGGTTTCCTCCTCCGTAGAAAGGCCGTCGCAGGCGGCGAGCGAAACCAGCAGCGCCAAGGCAGAGAGCAATGCAACGAGCTTCAGCATGGATTGATTCATTTTGAAAACCCCTTTCCTCTATTAGCCGGCATGGGATGGCAGCTAACAGGTATTACAGAAAATCCGATTTCAGTTGCTATGATTATATCATATTTGCCAATGGATTCACAATACGAATTTATAAAAAAGCTAAATTATTTTTAAACACAGTTTCTTTATATATCCTGCAAGTAATATAGAAACGGGCCGCTCACCCGTGGGAAAGCAGCCCGTCTCTATATATAAGGGGGTAAAAAGAAGATGGCAAAAGAAATTATTTTTTGGATGCCTGTTTGGAATATTTTGTCTTATACACCAATCGCATCAGGCGCGTTTCAATCGCATTGATGGGCTTTGCCCCGTCAAAGAGCGCTGCACCCAGCATGGTTTTGCAGCCCTTATCCATCACCAGCTCGGTTGCCTGTGCGTCGCTTTTGGAGGGGCCGCAGCAGAGCGCGCCGTTATCCTTGAGCAGCACGGCGTCGCGCCCGCGGAGGGCCCGCACCACCTTTTTGGCCGTTTTGTTTGTGCTGGAGGGATCAAACACGGCGCAGCGGACTGTAGCGCCCGCAATCTGGGCAAGGTCGTCCAGCAGAGGCTTTACCGTACGGCCTAATTTAGAGGCTGCAAGAATATCCGGCTGCTGGGAATGGATGATGTAGTTAATGCCCTCACGTTTTGCATAAATCGCACGGTGCAGCTCCACCTCCGGCACCCAGGCGGAGTCATCTCCCGCAATCCGCCCCGTTGCAATTTCAACGCAGATCGGCTGATCGCTCCCGGCCTTAGTCAGGTTGCACATAGCGCCGTCGCGCTCGCTGTCGTACGCGGCGACAGGCGATGCGTCCTTCCCCTTTTTGCCGATGGTATCAATCACATAATCATAGATTTCATCAAACGTATCAATCACCTTACCGGTGACCTCGCGGTAGCGCTCCGTGATATGACGGGCGCACACCTTCTCCAGCTCAGACGCGACGGCAAAAGCCTCTTCATAATCCTTGCCCATGCAAAGCGCGCCATGGTGCGCCATGATGACCGCCTTGCTGTCTGACCGCTCAATTGCAGCGGCGACGCCCTTGCGCAGCTTGCCTGTGCCGGGCAGCCCATAGGCCGCCATCGGGATATGATCGCCGATGATTACAGCGCTTTCCGGCGCGATATTGTTGATATCAAAGCCGAGCGGGCTGACGACGCTGGCGTTCACCTGATGGGTGTGGATGACAAAATTTACCTCCGGCCGGAGCTGGTAAGACGAAGCGTGGATCCCTTTTTCAGAAGAGGGCTTGATGTTGCCGTCATAGCTCAAATCCGCTATATTGACGAGAACAATCTCATCCGGCGTCAGGGTCTCATATGCCCTGCCGCTTGGGGTGATTACAAACTGTGTGTCGCTGACACGGCAGCTGACGTTGCCCCATGTGCGCGCAATCAGGCCGCTTTCCACCAGCTGTTTGCCCGCACGCACAACCAACTGCTTTGCCTGCATGATATCCATGTTCAAACGTAATCCCTCCCTGGAAGAAAATTCCCGGCGGCGGAATGGGGCCGCCGGGGAAGCAAAATGGTTATCTTTTCACAGTGACGGTGTCAAAGACCCTGTCAAAGCGCGTTAATGCATCGTCGATCATCTCAGGCGTATATGCGGCGCTCGTATACAGGCGGCTGCCTGCAAGCGTTACGAGGCCCTCGGCCATATAAGCGGCGCCCATGTGCTCCATCTCCGCCTTACGCGCGGAGGTCTCCTTGAGCACGCCCGGCACCTTCCACAGCTTGCTCCAGTCAATGGAGAAGTGCATGGTGCCGACCGTCTCCAGATGGCAGATCGAGCCCTGGTTGAAGGCGACGAAGGGCAGGCCGTGCTTTTTGATGAGCTTTTGCAGGTCGGTCTGGAAGTCCTTGGAGGTCTCCAGCTCGTCGGCGAACTGCTTGAGCTCCTCGGCCATGATGGTGTTCAGGGCGATACT
>USBP01000095.1 GCA_900552985.1 uncultured Oscillospiraceae bacterium | reverse complement strand
TTTTGCGGCGGATTTTTTATTTTGCTGCATGCCGGTCAGAAAATCAAACGGAACAACGGCCTGAGCACATGCTGATACAGTTCTCTGAAAAACCGGTAGACCTGTAGCATGAATCCCCCTCCTCTCTCAGCGTCAATTGGACTTCCCTTTTTAGAATAGCATATTTAAATAAAAATTCAACGATTCTATCCTTTTATTTAGGTAAAATTTAGAATTATTTTATCATTGCCAGAAACAGCCGGGAATAATGTCCACTCGAGCCACAGCCTGAAATCGAAAGGACGAAAAGCCCATGCCATCAACAAGCGTCTACAGCCCGCATGGCGGAGCGTTTTTCTACCGGCCGCTTCCAGGCATAAATCATTTGGCGCCTCCAAATGGCATGCTCAAAATCCCGCTTTAATTCAGCCGCAGGAAATCATGCGCCGGGATTGTCACACCGTTGACCGACGCATCCTTCTCGCCATAATTGACATACACCAGTGTAGAGGAGTCATATTCCGTGCAGTAAACATTCTCCTGCACCCTGCTGTGACGGGTAATGCGGGCGCCGCGCAGATCCCCAAGCGTTTCATTGGCACGCGTATAATAATCCGCCGCATCCTGAAGGGAGCCGGCATAATTGACATTCGCCGCGTTTTCGGCCTCCTGCTTCGCCTCCAGCGCTTCATAGGACCAGGTATAGCTGGGGCAGGCGCCATATTCAATCGAACGCAGCATCTGTGTCTCCGGGTTTTCGTTCAGATTAATGGCCGACCCGGAGTAATCCAGAATACCGTGCAGCAGCATCTGCACAAACGGAACCGTTTCATAGGAAGCATCTGCGGCAATCGCTGAGGAAAGGGGGAGGTTGGTGACCACATCCACATTTTTCAGCAGATAAAAATAGCCTGTATCAACCATCAGCTCCCGGTTGGCTCCCATCGACTCGCTCTGGGCGGAAATCGCCTGCGCGGCATCCTGCCTGCTGAGATACTCCTTATTATAATCGGAATATAGAAGCTGCCCGGCATCGCCAATGCAATAGCCTGTCATTCCTGCCTTTCTGGTATTCACCAGGAATTCACGCGCCGCCTTCTCAAGCGTATCCACACTGCGCAGTGTGCGCTGGTAAGCTTGCGGCCCGACATAATCCGCAAACGGGTTCTCCTTTGCATAGGAAACGGCCTCTCCGCTGATTCCCAGCGCTGTCTTTCCCGCAGAAAAAGAGTCGCGCGCGTTGGTGGAAAGCAAATCAACGGAAAGGAAAAGCCGCAGCTTTTGCGTCGACATACTCTCATTCAGATGATTAAAATCCACCCTGCCGCCCAGAGCACTCAGCAGCTTTGCATCCGCCGCCTGCTTCTGATTCAGCCCGCCCGTCAAAGCCCCCTGATAGCAGAGGTTGATCTGGTCGATTCCCTTTGCCTTCATCTGACTGAGCAGGTCTTCCGCCTGCTCAAACGTAGCAAGCTTCTGAGAGGTGGAAAAGCGGCTATCCTTCTTGGGGAGGCTGCCAATCAGATTCAGCGTCAACGGCAGGCTGTCCTCTGCCTCGAGCGTCTGTACCGAGAGCACGCCATCCCGAATCAGCTGCTCCCGCACGGCCAGCGCCATGCCGGAATACGAGGCGTTTTCCCCGGAGAGGAAGCGGTAGCACAGCCTGACCGCGCCCGTATACCCGGAAGCGCCGGTATACTGCACAACGCCCTCCTCCGTTTTTTCCCGGGCAGACGGCGTGATGGTGAACTGAGCGCCGGCATGGTAATAGCCGGTATCCCCTTGCGCGCGATCCGCACGGATTTCCGCCAGCGCGTCGCCCTGCTCAATGAGCACGGCAAAGGCGCTCGCGCCCTGCTTGACGCCGAACGCCGGCACGAGAGCCGGGTGCACGTTTTCCTCCGCAGGCAGCGCAGCGTCCTGCCCGTATACGGCGAAGCGCAGCGTTTCATTGCTCTCTGCCTGCTGCGCCGTATGGATCAAAGCACCGCTTCCATCCGGGACAAGGAGATAATCCCCCTCCGCCCCCTGCGCAGAGGCCCCAAAATACTCTAAAAGGCCCAGCTTCAGCACCTTTGCGCTGCCCTGAGCCTGCCCGCTCTGCGTCAGGGAGCTGCAATCGACCTGCGCGAAAAAGCTGCCATCCTCCAGCGAATAGGTCACAGTCACATCAAACGCAAGATCCTCTGCCGTCCGGCTGGCGGCATCCTTCCGGGCCGTCTGCTCATCCGGCGCCATCACATAGGTCACTGCCAGGCCGGTATCCGTCAGCTCATAGGAGGCCGTGCCGAACGCCACGCTGTTATCCTGACTGTTGAGATAATAGCGTTTCCCCCCCTGCTGCACCTCCAGGGTTACCACTGCCGCGCGGTTTTCCTCCTTGCCGTTGTCCTGCTGCGGGAGGGCATACCACATCTTATTCTGAGAGGTCTCCTTGATTGCGACCGCATAGGTCTCCTCGTCAATATACAGCTCAATCAGGCCGGACTGTGTGATCCGCTTGAGCGCCTTGGAAGCGAGATGCATCTCCCGCACCGGGTTCTCTGGATAGAGCTCCTGCAAATTCTGCTCCTGATAAGTGGTTTTGATAACGGTATCCTCCGTCCTGCCGCACGCGGCGAGGGAAAGCGCCAGGATACCAGCCAGCCACACACAGGCAACCCGCCTGCACACAGGCCCCACGCGCCGCTTTCCCCCGGAGGGATGCTGCCAATCCAAAAGCTTCATGACCTGATTCTCCATTCTGGACTGTAAAAGCGCCCACAAAATAATATTGCTTCTTCTATACTTTATACCTGTATTCCCGAGCAAAGTCAACCGTATGCGCGCAAATTAGAACAATGCCAGCCCATTTCGCCGCACCGCCTCCCGAACGGCTGGCGGCAAAAAAATACGCCGGCTGCCCCGCTGCGGTGAAACCGGCGTTTTTCTCAGCCCTCCTGCGGCTGCTGTGGAAATTCTTTTTCATAGCGCGCCAGGCAATCTTCAATAATCCGCTGCGCCGTCTGCGCACCTCGCACGCTCTCCAGCGCAGTGGCCTTGCCCTCCAGCGTTTTATAAACCGAAAAGAAGTGTGTCATCTCTGTGGAGACATGCACCGGCAGTGCGCCGATATCCCGGTATCCGTTATAGGTGGGGTCGTCAAAGGGGATCGCAATGATCTTTTCATCCTTATAGCCCTCATCCTCCATGATGATTACACCGATCGGATAGCAGGAAACCAGCGTCATGGGCACAACCTTTTCCGAGCAGAGCACCAACACATCCAGCGGGTCATGGTCGGCCGCATAGGTGCGGGGGATAAAGCCATAGTTGGCCGGGTAATGCGTGGAGGTATAGAGAATACGATCCATCCGCAATAGGCCTGTCTGCTTATCCATCTCATATTTGACCTTGCTCCCCTTTGGGATTTCAATTACTGCTGTGAAACGCTCCGGGCGGATTCGATCCGCAGAAATGTCATGCCAGATATTCAATGCCGGTTCCTCCTCGTTTCCGTTATTTTGATACCTGCAGGCCCATCACAAGCGCATCCTGAACGCCCGCAAGCCTTTGGAAGCCATATTTTTCATAAAAGCGAACGCCCTTCTCATTCTCGGCGCCAACAATGAGCATCAGCCCTCTTATACGCCGCCCGGCAAGGGAAGCGGTGAGCGCATCCACGAGCCTGTGGCCAATACCCCGACGCTGGAAGGGCGTTAAAATATCAATGTGCATATGTGCAGGGTAGTGGCGGGCAAACCGCCCCATCAGCCAAAGCTCCAAGCGCACCGCAAAAGCGCGGCGACGGTCTAACGCGCGTATCTGCGGCAGATAGTTCCGCAGGAAGCGCCGGCGGTACGCCTTGAAATCCGCTGCGCACAGGATATAACCCACCGGCTCCCCCGCCTCATTCTCTGCAACGAAACAGGCTTCCGGCTCCTGCTCCACATAATAGTCGCAGTACTGTAGCAATAACCGCCGCTTCTGCTCCGGAGATGCTCCGTCCGGGAGGCCGCTGGTGGCAACGCAGATATCGCGCACTGCCTGTTTATCCTGCTCCCGATAAGGCCGTACGGCAACACACGCCCCTCGTTCCTGCTCCGCCACAGTCACCCCTCCATGTCCAGCCTGCGGATCATATCAATATGCGGGATGTGGACATCCATATAAACAGGCTCCCCGCATGTGTGAAACCCCAATTTTTCATAAAAGCCCTGCGCCTGCACCTGCGCGCCGATGTGCAGCTCCCGCGCGCCCAAGGCCTCCGCCTTTTGCAGGATCTCCTCCATCAGGCGGGCGCCAAGATGTTGCTTGCGGTGCTCCCGCAGCACGGCGATGCGCCCCGGCTTCCACACGCCGGGCTCCAGCTCAGCCAGCCGCGCGGCGGCCACCGGGCTTCCCTCTTCCAGCAGGACAAGATGCCAAGCCGTTTGATCTATTTCATCAAACTCCAGCTCCAGTGGATAGCCCTGCTCCTCCACAAACACGGCGCGGCGCACCTGCGCCGCCTGCTCATATTCTCCGCCCGGCGCAATCCATTTTGCCTCAATCAATAAAACACTTCCCATCCTGATTCATCCTGCCGCCCGAATAGCCGCCGGAAGCGCCCGGCTAAAGTCTGCCCCCAGGCGGCGGATTTTAGACAAATAAACGGCCCGTACTTGACGCCTGACGGCGGCACTGTAAACAGGATACCACACGAGCCCACAAAACGCAACCTGCCCGGCGGAACGCAAGAAGCGGCGCAGCGTTACTCTGCGTTGCCTGCACAGCGCCCCTCCTCATTTTGCTCCCGCACAACCGCATAGGACGGCTTCACCCCGCCATAGAGATCCGCCGAGCCATGCACCCGCTTTTGGTATCGGCCTGCGCCATCCTCCCATGAAGCCGGTAAAGCACTGGCAACTGTGCCTACGTGCCTCTTGCCCGGCGGTTCATTTCTCCGGTGTTTCCGTCTCGCGGTGCTCTGCACGCCATTGCTCGATGGCCCGCAGCCGTTCCCCAACGCGCGCCTCCGCCCCCTGGCCGGACGGCTCATAATACCGGCGGCCCTCCAGCTCCCCCGGCAGGCAGCGCATCGTGGTCAGCTTCTCCGGTGCGTCATGCGCATATTGATAGCCCTCGCCATAGTGCAGCTGCTGCATCAGCCGGGTAGGCGCATTGCGGATTTGGAGCGGCACCGGCTCGCTGAGCATCTCAAGCGCGTCCTTTTTCGCCTTTTCATAGGCAGTATAGAGCGCATTCGACTTCGGCGCAAGGGAGAGGTAGGTCACTGCATGCGTCAGGTGGACGCTGCACTCCGGCATCCCAATAAAGTGGCAGGCCTGATAAACGGATACGGCAAGCTCCAGGGCGCGGCTGTCCGCCATGCCGACATCCTCGCTGGCAAAGCGGATCAGCCGCCGCGCGATATAGAGCGGATCCTCTCCCGCCTCCAGCATCCGGGCCAACCAGTAGATGGCTGCGTCCACATCGCTGTTGCGCATGGATTTGTGCAGCGCGGAGATGAGGTTATAATGCTCTTCCCCATTTTTATCGTAGAGCAAGGATTTTTTTGAGATGCACTGCTCGAGCAGCTCCCGCGTGACGCGGATGCCATCCGGCCCCTGCTCACCGTTGAGCACGGCCATCTCCAGCGTGTTGAGCGCTGTGCGCGCATCCCCGTTGGCAAAGTTTGCAATCATCGAAAGCAGCTCATCCGCTATGGAAACCCGCAGCTCCCCAAAGCCGCGCGGATCTGTCAGGGCGCGATGCATCAGGCGCAGCAGATCCTCCGATGTGAGGGCATGGAGCACAAACACCTTGCAGCGGGAGAGCAGCGCAGCGTTGATTTCAAAGGAAGGGTTTTCCGTCGTCGCCCCGATGAGGATGATGCTGCCCTTTTCCACAAAGGGTAAAAAGGCATCCTGCTGCGCTTTGTTAAAGCGGTGAATTTCATCCACAAAAAGGATCGTCCGCTCCCCGAAGCGGCCGTTTTCCTCCGCCTGCTTCATCACCTCACGGATTTCCTTAATGCCGCTGGTGACTGCGCTGAAATCAATAAAATTGGATTTTGTGCGCCCAGCAATGATGCGTGCAAGCGTCGTCTTGCCGACGCCCGGCGGGCCCCAAAAAATCATGGAGGGAACCTGATCCTGATCGATCAGCTGCCGCAGGATTTTCCCCTCGCCCACCAGATGCTCCTGCCCGGCAAACTCCTCTAAA
>USBP01000094.1 GCA_900552985.1 uncultured Oscillospiraceae bacterium | reverse complement strand
GATGAGACTGAGACCGTGCTGCCAATTGTTCCGCCGGTAAAGATGAGCAATATTCTCATAACGCAGCCCCCCAATCCTTTTCAAGCAGCGCGAGCGCCTGCCGCACGGCCCAGCCTTGCTGCTCTACTTGCATCTGATCCGCCGCCTCCCCGCATGCAAGCCAAACCAAACGGTGATCCGATTCCAGAGGCTCGCAAAGCTGCTCTAAAAAAGAACCCATATAATAATACTGCACCGGATGGAAATATCCGATTCTTTCATGCCGGACATAAGCTTCCGCTGAGCAGAGCAGCTCTCCCACCCGTACCCGGCAGCCTGTTTCCTCCACACACTCCCGCAGGATGCAGGCGCTATGCGTTTCACCGGCCTCCAACCCGCCTCCAGGCAGGAAATATCCTCCCTGCGTTCGGATCAGAGCAATCTTTTGCGCCCTGCATGCAATCAAATAAGCGCCCTTCCTGGTATGGTAAAACACACCAGGCTTCGGCTCGCCAAAAACGCGGTGTCTCAACACTCCCCCTCCTTCTTTCAAAAACAGGCCGCAGGCCGTCAAATCATTTGAGCGGCTGCGGCCTATGTATTGGGGATTGCCAATATACGAGTGAAGCAATTCCTCCCGTATGCTACTATACCTACCGGCGTTCCTCTGATTAGAATATGTAGCTCTCAGCAGATTATTTTTTGGCTTCCTTTTTTTCCGGCTGCGGCGCTTCCTCCTGTTTCCCGGAAGCGCGCAGGCTCTGGCGCGCCCTGCGCACCTCATTGACCTGCCGGGTCAACAGCTCATCGGATTCGCGCATAATGCGTTCGACAAAATCGCTCGCGCCCGAGCGCATATCATGCGACCATTTCTGTGCCTGAGAAATGGTTTCCTCCGCCTGCTCATTGGCCGTCTTCGTCAGAAGATTTGCTTTGGCCTGCGCCGTCTCTACCAGATCCTTCGACCTGACCTGGGCATCCTCCAACATGGCGTTCGCCCGGGCCTGAGCGGTCTCTGCCAGTTCCTTGGCCTTGGCCTGCGCCGTCTCCGTCAGGCGCTGGGATTGCTCACGCGCACTGTTGAGCATCTCGTTGGCCTTTGCAGTCGCCGTTTTGGTGATTTGATCCTCCGCCACCAGATAAGCCGCCTGTTCCTCCGCTTTGGCAACCTTCTCCTCCGCCGCATCCTGCGCCTTTTGCAGCATTGCTTTCGCATCCCGGCGCGTTTTTTCCGCCAGATTATCCGCCTCAAGGCGCGCCTTGCTCGTCAGCGCCTCCGCCTCCCGGCGGGCCGTTTCACGCACATTCTCCGCATTGCGCTCGGCAGCCTCCTGCGTTTCATGCGCCTCCTGCTTTGCATCCTTAAGGATCACGCTGCGGTCGCGCACAATCTGCGTGGCCTGCTCAATCACTGCGGGCAGATTTGCCCGCACCTGATCTACCAACTCCTGCATCGCCGGGATGTCGATAAAACGCTTGCTGGAAAACATGGAGGCCGTCGCATTTTGGAGCACCTCATCCATCTGCTTCAACAACTCGTCGATATTCACATTGCTCATACTTACACCCTTCCCTCCAAAATCTAAAAACAAACGGGGGCCTAATCCCTCGTTAACCGCTCAATGATATCCGACCGGATCTCCGGCGGGACAAATGTAGAAACATCCCCCCCGAACGCGCAAACCTGCTTGACGACGCTGGAGCTTAAAAACATATTATCCGCACTGGTGGTGATGAAAATTGTCTCCACCTCCGGGTTCAGGCGCTTATTCGTCAGCGCCTGCTGGAATTCATACTCAAAATCCGACACGGCGCGCAGCCCCTTCACAATGGCCACAGCGCCTTTTTCGCGCGTATAATCGGCAAGCAGACCGTTATATGTATCAATTTCCAGATTGGGAATATCCCCCGTGCATCGGCGCAGCAGCTCCACCCGCTCCTCAGCGGTAAAGCTACTGTCCTTTTTATGATAATTGATCATGACCACCACGATTACCTTATCGAACAGTTTAGACGAACGCCGGATAATATCCAGATGACCGAGCGTCACCGGGTCAAAACTGCCCGGGCAAACTGCAATTCTCATGCCTTTGCCTCCTTCTCCCGATACACGGCAAGGGAAATTTTGCCGTATGGATACCGCCGCGCAAGCCGGTATTCCTCCGCCTGCTCCGGCAACTCCTCCTGCAAGGGCGCTTCACAGATCATCACGCCGCCCGGCGCCATTCGCCGCGCCGCCAGCGGCAGCGCCTTTTGCAGCAGCCCGGCGCCATAGGGCGGATCCAGAAAAACAAGGTCAAACGGGCCACAACTGCCCGCCAGAAAGGCAAGGCTGTCCATCTGAAAAACCTGTGCACTCTGTGCGAGCTTTACAGCTTCCAGATTTTCCCGCACAACCTGTACGCTGGCGCGCGCCGCATCCACAAACACAGCGCTGGCCGCTCCCCGGCTGAGCGCCTCAATCCCCAACTGGCCGGAACCTGCAAAAAGGTCAAGCACACGCCTGCCCTCAAGCTCGAACTGGATGATGCTGAACAGCGCTTCTTTCACGCGGTCGGTTGTCGGCCGCACATCCTCGCCGGAAAGGGTTTTTAATTTACGGCCGCGGGCCGAACCGGTGATGACTCTCATAAGGGGAACCCCCATTTTACTCCGCCGGCGGCAAAGCACCGGCGCATTTTCCCAAAACCATTATCTATTCTGCCAAAAGAATTGTCAAGATTGATTGAGAATTAATTCAAAATTAGATGGCTGACACCAGATAAAAATGCCCAAATTTTTTCTGTTTATCTGGAAACTATTCCGTGCCGTGAAAATGTGCATAAACTGCTTTTGCCGCCGGAAGCGTCATCCCTTTTACGGTGAGCAGCTGCTCGACCGTCGCCTCCCGAATGGCATGCATGGTCTGGAACGAGCGAAGCAATGCCCGCGCACGCGTTTCCCCGATGCCTTCAATTTGGGTCAGAGAGCTGACGAGTGTGTTTTTCTTGTGCTTTTGCTTGTGATAACCGATCGCGAAGCGGTGCACCTCCTCCTGGATGGAGGAAACCAGTGTGAACGCCTGCCGCTTGGAATTGATCGCGATTTCACCGCCATCCGCCGCAATGGCGCGCGTTCGGTGACGGTCATCCTTGACCATACCAAACAGCGGCACCTTCAGGCCGAATTGCTGAAGCACCGGCCGCACGGCGTTGACCTGCCCCTGACCGCCGTCGAGCAGGATCAGATCAGGCAGCTTGCCGAAGCCCTCGCCGCTCTCCTTCTCCTCCACGTAATGTGTAAAACGGCGCGTAAGCACCTCACGCATAGAGCCGTAGTCATCCTGCCCTTCAAACGACTTGATGGAAAAGCGCTTATAGGCCTGCTTAAAAGGCACGCCCGCACGGAACACCACCATTCCGGCTACATTGTCGCTTCCGGCCGTGTGGGAGATATCGTACGCCTCAATATATTCCGGCGGGGATTCCAGCCCCAGCAGACGGGCCAGCTCATCCAGAGCGGCGGTCTGCTTCCCACCGCGGCCAAGGTGCTCCGCCAGCTTCTCCGCCGCATTGGAGCGGCACATTTCCATCAGCTGTGCCTGCTCCCCGCGCTGCGGCACGGCAATCTGAACGCGCCTGCCCGCCTTTTCGCTCAGCCAGCTGGATAAAAGCGTCTGATCTGCCACCTCGCCGTCCACTGTGACACGCGGCGGTACATGATCCCGCATGGAATAATAGCCCTGGATCAGTTCCCCACGCACGGCGGGAAAATCCTCCACGCGATCAATAAAGAAATGCTCACTGTCATACAGCCGGCCCTCAGAAAACCGCAACACCATCAGGCAGGCTGCCTGCGCACCGTTGGAGATGGCGAACACATCCTGCTCCTTGACAGCGAGCGATACGACCTTCTGCTTCTCCTGCATCCGGCGGATAGCGCTGAGCCGGTCGCGCAGGCGGGCGGCCTTTTCAAACTCCAGATTTTCGGCGGCCTCCTCCATCCTGCGCTGAATTTCCCGAAGCGATTGCGCGCTGCCGCCGCGCAGGAAGGAGAGCGCCTCCTCCACAGCCTCCTTGTATTCCGGCTGCGTCACCTTGCCAGCACAGGGCGCAGCGCACTGCTTAATGAAATAATTCAGGCAGGGCCTCCCCTTGCCGATATCACGCGGAAACACCTTGCCGCACTGGGGCAGGCGGAAAATCCGCAGCGCTTCATCTACAGACTGCTTCACAGTAAAAGAGCTGGTAAACGGGCCAATATACTGCGCGCCGTCCTCCAGCTTCTGCATGGCGGCGCTGATCACGGGCCACTCCCCGGTGGTGACCCGGATATAATGATATCCCTTATCATCCTTTAACAGGATATTGTATTTGGGCTGGTGCTGCTTGATGAGGCTGCATTCCAGCACGAGCGCTTCAAACTCGCTGTCCGTCAGAATATAATCAAAATCGGCGACATGCTCCACCATGCGGCGCACCTTGACCGCGTGGCGCTCCTGTGAGCCGAAATACTGGCTGACACGGTTTTTTAGCGCTTTTGCCTTGCCGATATAGATAATCTTCCCCTTTTTATCCTTCATAATATAAACGCCCGGCGTCAGCGGCAGGCGCATCGCTTTTTCCCGCAGGGGTCTTAAATGCTCATCCAAATACGCTCACCCCTTTGCAGGGCCGCTCTTTTCAGCAGGCTCCGGGAGGATATTCGTCTCCGCCACAAGGAAAGAAGGCCTGTGCTTGACTTCCATATAGATCCGGGCAAGATATTCCCCAATTACGCCAAGCGAACACAGAATCAGACCGCCAAAGAAAAAAATCGCGCAGATAATAGAAGGATAGCCCGGCACGTCTGAGCCGCGAAGCAGCGTCCGTATCAGGATATACAGCGCATATAGAATGCCAATCCCGCTCGACGCAACGCCTACATACAGGGAAACCTTAAGCGGGACGGTAGAAAAACCGATGATACCATCCAGCGCATAGCGGAACAGCTTTGAGAAAGACCACTTACTCTGCCCGGCGGCCCGCTCACGGTTTTCATGCGCAAACCATTTTGTCCGGAAGCCGACCCAACTGAAAATCCCCTTAGAAAAGCGGTTGTACTCCGGCATGGAGAGAATCGCCTCCACCACCGGCCGCCTCATCACGCGAAAATCCTGCGCGCCCTCCGCGATATCCACATCGGACATACGGTTGATTACCTTATAAAACGCGCGGGAAAACGCGCTCTTCACACGCCCTTCGCCAGAGCGGTCCACACGGCGTGCGGCTGCAATATCATAGCCCTCGTCCAACGCCGCGAGCATCTGTGGGATTAAATCCGGCGAATGCTGCAAATCCGCATCCAGAATGCCGACATACTCTGCGGTAGAATATTTCATCCCCGCGAGCATGGCGGATTCCTTGCCGAAGTTGCGAGAGAAGGATACATAGCGCACGCGCGTATCCTCCGCCGCAAACCGGCGCAAAATATCAAGCGTCTGATCCCGGCTGCCGTCGTCGACAAAGATATAATGAAAGTCATAGCCCCCGCACTGATCCAAAATCCTGCTTACTTCGCTGTAAAAAAGATCCAGCACATCACTTTCGTTAAAACAGGGCACGACCAAATCCACCGTTTTTTTCATCTATGCAATCCTCCACTTGATCTTCAAAAGCACGAATTGATACGTAAGTTATTTTACCGCAACTCCGGCACAAAATCAAGGCAGGCGCATAGCCTCCCCAAGGCATGGAACACTAATCAGGAAAAGGGCGGCTCCGCACGGAGCCCCTTTCTCAAACTGAAACAGGAGGCTGAAATGAACATGGATCCCTTCAAAAAAGAACCGGAGCCCTACGACGCAGAGGATGGGGAAGAACTGTTTGACGACACAATGAGCGTTTCTTCCATGACCGAATGCACAGGCCTGATCCCTTCCGCACCCGTCTCCGAGCCGGAAATTGACTCTTACAGCGCGATTTACGATATCCCGCTCGCGGGCAACGCGCACTTCGCCAGACACAGCCTGCAAAAGGAAAAACAAAAAGGCGGGCCAGAGCCGCGCCGATAACGCGCACCATGCGTGCTCTCCCTGCATATGATGAAAATGGGATCTCAACCAATCCCTTCATACACTGCCCAAAAGGCCGTGACTCAATGACAGGAGAGAGAAATATGTGTAACTGCAACCCATGCGGACGGCAACGCGCCGGCCGTGCCTGCTGCCGCCGTGTATGCGGCCGGGA